>CAIXXI010000497.1 GCA_903923345.1 uncultured Burkholderiales bacterium
AGCCGCATGCCGCCATCGACCACCACCTGATCGCCGGCCCGCAGTCCATCGTTGATGAACCACTGATCGCCGTACCAGTCACCGACTGCAACCGGCCGGTTCTCGACCTTGCCGTCCTTGTCGACCACCCAGACGAAATGGCCCTTGGCACCTTGCTGAACGGCTCTTTGCGGAATCACGACCGCATTCGGACGCGTGGCCCCCTTCATGCGAACCCGGATGTACTGATTGGGGCGGATCTCGCCGTTCGGATTGGCCAGCGTCACGCGGATCAGAAAGGTACCGGTCTTGGAGTCGAACGAGGGGTTCACAAACGAGACTTTGCCGGTCTGCGGAAAGGTCGAGCCATCGACCAGAACCACTTCGGCCACGAAATTGCTCCCGGGTGGCGGGCGCAACTGACCTTTGTTGACCTCGTTTCGATGGGCGGTCAGCTCGTTCTCGGACACGCTGAAATTCACCCACATCGGATTGAGCGAGGAGACCGTGGTCAACAGGCTGTTTTGCGGATTCAGGAAGGTGCCGACCTTCTGCTCGGCCGCGCTGGCCACGCCATGCAGCGGCGAGGTGATCGTGGTGTAGGACAGGTTCAGGTTCGCGGTCTGGACATTCGCACCGGCCTGCGCAAGTGATGCCGCAGTCGTGTCAAAGGCGCTCTTGGCGTCGTCGAGGTCCTTCTGCGACAGGGCATTGAGTTCGGCCAGGGGTCTGACCCGCTTGAGATTTGCAGCCGCATTGTCATGCGCCGCCTTCGCACTGGCCTGAGCCGCCAGGGCGGCATCGAGTTGTGCCTGAAAGGGCTTGCGATCCATCTGGAACAGCACCTGCCCGGGCTTGACCGAGGCGCCTTCGGTGTAGAGCTGGCGATCCAGAAACCCGCTGACCCGGGCAACGATGTTGACCTGCTGCGGGCTTTGCGACTGACCGATGTACTCGAAGGTCACAGGTGTGTCGCGCGGCTGGATCGTGATCGCCTTGACTTCTGGCGGCGGCGGCGGCGGCGGGGGCGCCGGCTTTTCACAGGCTACCAGTGTCAGGGCCACCGCCCCGCCCAGAACGGCCCGATACACAGAATGACGGGTGCACAACGGATGCAAGCGCATGAAAACCTCGGAAATCTGAACGGGCGACCGACGCGCAGGGCGTGCGGGCCGTGAGGCCGAGAGCTTACTTCACTGAGATGAAAGGCGGTCGCGCCGGAAGGGCTCCAGAAGCCTCCACGGGCCGGATTCAGCCAGTGGGGCGCCGGAGTCGAGCATCTCGACTGACACATAACCCCGGTAGTCATGATCCATAAGCCACTGAATGTTGGACGCATGCGGCGCCTGAGCATCACAAAAACCACCCAGACCCGGCTCACTGAGGTGAAAGTGCCGCAGCCGTGCCCCCACCTTTGGCCAGACCTCGGGCAAGGTCTCGCCGGCAAGGTGCAAGGCGGCGGCATCCAGGTGCAGCCCGAAACCCGGATGGTCGACCGCGCGGACCAGTTCGATTGCCTGTTCGGCCGTGTTGATGAATCGGCATCCATAGACCGGTGGAACCGGCTCGATGCACAGCACCACGCCCTGATCGGCAAACACGCTTGCCAAATCTCTGAGCACGGGCAAGGACTGCTCGATCGCCTGCCCGAACCCGAGTGCTCCCGGATCGCGCGAGGCCGGCGCACCCCACACCGCGACCTTCGCGCCCAGGGCTGCGGCCAGTGCGGCGATCCGGATCAATCGATCGCGGAAAGCCGCAAGCCCCGACGGATCGAAGAGGCGGGCATTCGGCTCTCCGAACAGCACGGCCTGCAGGGCAGGGACATCAAATCCCAGATCCGCCAATCGGCTCGCCTCGACACGCGCTGCCGGCTGCGTCGCGCCGATCAGACCCGGCCAGATGCGGGTGGGCGCAATCTCCACCCCGGTCACACCGGACTGTCGCAACAGGCTCAGGGCCATGGCCTCCTGGTCGGGGGCCCATGCCAGGTTGGAGCACGCGAACCTCACCGCTGCCTCCTCACGCGCGGGCAAGCGCCTGATCGGACACTGGCCGTGTGGTCGCGGCGCTCAGCCACCCCTTCATCGACTCGATGACCGCATCCGCACTCATGATGAATCGGTCATCGCCACCGAAGATCGAGCCGAATCGGGTTGTTGCGCTGTAACGAACCGGGCCTGATGCCCGCGCGCCAATCCGGATATTCGGAAAGAAGCTCGACACGATGCGCTGGGTCTGGAGCGGCTCGGTAAACAGGTTGACGCAGGGCAGCCCGGCGTCGATCGTGCGTTCGATGTCATGCGCCAGGCGGCTGATCGGATACCACTGGAATTCGCTCTGAGCCTGGATGGAATCCAAGCCATTCGAATTCAGCAGATCGAACAGCACGTTCTTCTTGAGGTACGGCCCGAACACCGCGGGCAGACGCAGGATGTGGCATTGATCAAACTGCGCCATCGTCCGAAGCTCGAACTCCCGGCGGTGTGCACCATAGGCATGATGGCCCGCCATCCCGATCGGGCTGAATTCGTCGACATCGATTGGGTCCGGATAGACGTCGATGGTCGAGATCAGCACGAAGTGCCGGGCACGCACCGAATCAAGGGTTCTGGAGAGCCTGAGCATGTTGGCCCGATCCGACTCGGGATCCTGGTTGGCCAGCCACTTCTGGGCGGGCAAACCCGCACAGACCAGCAGGTCGAATTCAGAGCCCGCCAGGCACGAGAGGTTGTCGCGATTGAAGGCCGCGTCCCAGTGGCGCGCCTCCATCAGATTGCGACCCACGAAACCGGTATGACCAATCAGTGCATCTGCCATGGCGATCTCAGGCGGGGATGACGCTGCCCAGGATTCGGTCCGTGGCAAAAAAGATGTTGTCGATTTTTCCGGAAATGACTGAGAAGACATCGCCACTGCGTTCGACACCACAGGCCCGGTTGTCCGACAGGCCTCGCGGCTTGGTCTTGATCGATCGCTGTGGCCCGACGAATTCGAAGAGGTCATCGAATTGCGGCAGGTAGCTTCGAACCTCGGCTTCCATCAGGGCCCGCTTGCTGTGCACATCGGCTGATCCGACCGATGCCAGCGCACGGTAGGCATCGGCCTTGTGATCGAAGCATCCGACCGGTGTGTGGGTCACCGATGACAGGGTGAACAGTCCGCTCACCTCGGTGGGATAGATCGACCACAGAGGACCATCGACCAGGGTGATCGCGGGGAACGCATTGCCGTGCCGCAGACGGTAATAGAGCAGCAGCGTGGGCTCGTAGAAAAAGCGGGCAATCGGGCTGAGTGCGCCCCAGGTCGCATCGATGAAGACATCGAAATGCTCGCCATCCACATCGACCCCTGATTCGCACTGTCGAATCTCGCGAATCGGTCGATCGAGACAGACCACGCCATTGAGGCGTTGCTCGAAATGAGTCCGTGCCTGCGAGGTCAGTACCACGCGCTCGTGGCACCGAATGGCCCCTTCAAACCGGTTGCGATCGATGAATGGCCACGGCTCCAGCCCGACCCGCTCGACCGAGATGCCACTGGACAGCATGATCGAGAAGTAGGTCTCGAAATCCATGAGCGAGGCGTCTCGTGGAACCAGGTAGAGGTTGTCTGCGACCGGCCGCGACAACCTGGGATAGCGCTCGACAAACCGGTGATAACCGTCTCGGGTTTGATGCCGGGTCGATGCGGACCGTGCGTAATGCAAGCCCTGATGCAGCCTGAACTGGTTGTTGCCTGAGGCCTCGGAGAACAGACCGGCATTCTTTTCGAACACCCTGACCTCCATGTCCTGAGCGATCAGGGCATTGGCGATATGGCATCCATACCAGCCGGCTCCGGCAATTGCGACTCTCATGAGGCCATCCCTGCTTCAAGAAGGCTGCCCAGACGCTGCGCCCATCCCTGCTGAACGATCAGGTCCATCCGCGGGCGGCACGGGCCCTTCCCGGGGCGTGACAGCACCGCATCCGCGGCAGCAGCCAGGTCGGGTGCGTTTGGCTCAAAGGCATGGATCGCACAAGCAGGCAGACCGTTCTGGACCAAGGCTCGGTTGGCCTGGGTGATGACATCGACACCCGCCATCAGTGCAGTCGGCACGCGGTCGTGCACACCGTGCTCCCAGTTGGGGTCGAAATTCACCACCGCCCGATAGTTGATGGCCAGCAGCGCGATGTCTTCGTGCATGACCCGGCCCAGAAACCGAAAGCCCTCGACGCCCTGAAAGGCCTGCTCCCAGCCGGTTCCAATGAAATCCACCGGGAAGCCCGCCAGGCTCCTGACGCCCGCCAGCCTGCGAAATCGCTTGACCCAGGAATCGGCTGCACAGGCAAATTCAAGGAAGCGTGCATCCAGATGCAGCTCCGGGCTCAAGCCGATGGCCTCGGCCAGCGCCGCGACCGGGTTGCCTCGGCACGCCGGATCGGACAGTGCCGCCTCACTGCGCGCCAGCTCGTTGCCGGACAGACCGAGCCGGTTCGAACCCTGCAGGGTCTGAATCAGAGTCGGCGCGACCGCGCCCGCAGACAACTCGGCGCCCAATGCGCCGATGAGCACCAGCCGATCCTGAGGCACCACGGTGCGATCGACTGCCGCGACCTGCAGCCGCGGAAAACCCGCAAAAGGCAGGTAGTGTGAAGTCTGTGGAATCAGGTTTTGCGCGCAATACAGCTCCATATAGGACTGTTCGGCAAACGCGATCCGAAACCGCGGGCTGACCTGCGCGCGGCGCGCAAATTCGAGCGTCTGGGGCACCCGCAGGAAGTCGTAGACCGGCGAATCCAGCAGGTACAGCCAGATCGGACAGGTCAGGAAATCCGCAATCGGCAGCCCGCCGACCTGCATCTGCAAGGGCATCGGGCCAATCGCAATCGCCGCGCAGTGGGAATCGAGGTCGGCGTTGGCCAGGCGAGCTGCTGACTGCGGGTCACTGATGATCTGCGCGGTCAGCCCCATGCCCAGGGCGGCGGTCGCCAGTGAGTAGGCGAAATTGTCGGTCACGCCATCCGGATGCGGGTTGGACAGGATCAGCAGCTGCCGAACGTTCTTCATCCGATTTCCCCGGATCGCAGCTGAATGGATCCAGCCGGACCGAGCGCGGCTGCCTGCGGCTCGGGCAGAGCCACACCCTGCGCGCTCGAGTCGGTTTCGACATCCGGACCGAAGTCTGCCCGCATCGTTCGCGCAACCATCCGCTCGTGCAGGGTCGTCTCGACTTTTCTGAGGGTCAGCTTCATGAAGGCCGCCTGCTCCGCCCCGCAGGGCGAAAGCCGCTCGTCCAGATAGGACGATTGCGCAATGCTGAAACGGTGCTCGAACCAGCCGAGGTACCAGAACCAGTCGGTGTAGTAGAGCCAGGAATTCTCATTCAGCGCCCGAACATGGGTCGGGTCCTGCCAGGCTGTTCGGGCGCGTTCGTGCGGCACCTCGATCACAAAGTCGCCGCCCAGCTTGAGCAGCGCCAGGCAGTTGGTCATCAACGCCGGAAGGTCCGGAACATGCTCGAGCACGTTATTCGCATAGATCATGTCCACTTCACCAGCAGCCAGACGGACCGGGCCGACCTGGGGTGAGTCGATGTCGAGCGGGAATGTCAGTGAGGAGGACAGGTCCAACACCGCATCGGGCAGCGCCTTCTCGAGGATATCGACATTGAACCAGCCCAGCTTGTAGTCCTTGCCCGAGCCGATGTGAACCAGGCTCACGGTCTGCCGAGGTGTCGGACGATGACCGCGACCACGTGCCTGCCGGTACCCGGCTGCGAACGCGAGCACATCCGCGTACTGCTCGATCGGATCGGTCCGACTGAAGGCATCGAGTTGAATGCGTGATTGATCGAACCATTCCGGCGTTCCGAACACCGTGCGAAAGAAGGGCTCGAGCGAGTCTTCGTCGATCCAGCTGACGGATTCCTCATACGCGGCAGGTGAAAACGTGTGCTGCCCGCGCTCCGAGATCAGCGGTGTGCCCAGGGACAAGCAGGTGAACGCACGGGCCTGCTCAAAACGGCTGCTCTCATAGAAGTGGCAATTAATGACCGCCTTGGCCTGCCGGATGAAGGCATTGCGCTCCGGGCCATAGACAGGGCTATCGAAGCTGGCGATCTTCAGACCGCAGGACTCGATCCGATCGAACCAGCGCTTGCGCCGCTCATTGACGCTACCGAAGAACAGGAGATCAATCGGCCGGGATTCGAGGGCCGGCGCTTGCGCCTGCAGGTAGGGCGCATTCAGAAACGAGATCAGCGGCACATCATCGGGATGAGACGAATACGCCCTCACATTGCGCAGGTCATAGTCGATCACCGGCGCACGCGACAGCAGTGCGAGGTATTCATCGCTGACCGGCGCACCGCCATCGCCAATCTGCTCCAGGTTCAGGATCAGGCAGTCGTATTGGCTCAGCAATGAGCGGTCAAAACCCAGATGTGCACCCAGCACGATATTGATCGCGTCATGCCGCAGCCGATTTTTCGCAAGGCTGACCTGTGCCCCCATGCGATCGAACTGGTGGCGCAGGTATAGCGCCTGATCCAGAAAACCCAGGGAATGAATGAACCCGAGGGGCTGAATGACGCACAGATGGACGTCGGGAAGGCTGCTCATGCTTGCGTGGCTCCGGATTCGGATGGGGTCGACAGCGCTCTCGCAGGTGCGATGAGCTCGGGAGCACGGCCACTGCGCCAGCAGGAAACCATGCGGTCATAGAGGTCCTCGAGACCCCGAGCGGTGGCGGCACTGTCAAAGAGGGGTGCGGTGTCGCGGGCCTCACGCAGATGGCGCTTGAGCTCAGCGAGCCGAGATGGATCGGTCGCAATCTCGAGTGCCCGCGATTCATAGACGGCCAGGTCGTCACAGACGAGGTGTTGCAGTCCGACGGCGCTGAGCAGGCTGGCCGCGACCCGCGCAACGAAGCTGTCGCCGGGGCAGGTCACCAGCGGCACACCCGCCCACAGCGCATCGCTGGCCGTGGTGTGCGCATTGACCGGCAAGGTGTCAAGAAACAGATCGGCATGGGCCAGTCGGGCGAGGTTTGCACGCGGCTGAACGATGGGGGCAAAGACCAGACGCGACGCTTCGATGCCGCGGGCGAGCGCCTCGCGCTCGAGGTTTTCGCGCGCCTGACCATTCGACTCGAGCAGCCACAACACACTGCCTGGCACGGCATTCAACAGGCGGCACCAGATCTCGAAGAGTTCGGGTCGGATCTTGTAGGTGTGATTGAAACAGCAGAAAACAAAGCCTTCTTCAGGCAGTCCGCAGGAGGCCCGGCTCGGCATGTCGCTCACTTCCCTCAGCCGGTCATTGGGCTGGTAGCAGTGGGGCATGTAGGCCAGCTTTTCGGTGAAGTGATCGGCCATCTCTGGCGGCGACACCACCTCATCGGTGATCTGATAATCGATGAAGGACGCGCCCAGGGTGCCCGGAAATCCCAGATAGCCGACCTGGATCGGGGCCGGGCGCCGCGCGGTAATGCCCATCCGTGCAGCCAGCGTGAAGCCCTTCAGTTCGACCAGCACATCAATGCGGTCACGCCGGATCAGCTCAGCCGCTTCCTGATCGCTCATGCCCGCGATGTCGATGAAGGCCTCACCGCAGCGCTCCAGGCGCTTTCGCATCGTCGAGCCATCGTCCTTTCCATAGGAGTACAGCCTGACCTCAAAGCGATCCGAGTCATGAAGCTCGAGCACATGGGTAATCAGCATCGCAGTCGCATGCTGATGAAAGTCATTCGAGAGGTATCCGATGCGAATGCGCTCGCCGGCGGGTCGGGTCGAGGGATCCACGGGCGGCATCGTCTCAATCGAACCGAAATGCTTTCGAACGAACTGCTCCACCACATCCCGCTGAACCCGCCCATCCTTGCCGGCCGACAGGAACATGAACGGGCTCAGCTCCAGTGCACCGCCCTGCTCCAGTCGCTGGTTCAGCGCGGCCAGGTCTTCGTCCAGGCGACTCCAGTCGCAGGTATACAGGCTGTGATAGATCACGCCGGTCAGGCCTGATTCCCAGTCCGGCTTCAAGGCCAGGGCTGTTCGGAAGCATTCGACCGCCTCGGCATGACGGGTCAGCAACTGGAAAACATTGCCCAGTTGCACGTAGGCGGGCAGGTGGTCGGGTCTTCGGATCAATCCCTGAAGCAGCGCATTGGCGGCATCGACCGGACGACCGATCCGGTAGTGCACATCGGCCAGGTCGACCCAGGTCTGGTGGTCATCCGGTCGGAGTTCGGTCATGCGCAGGGCATCTTCGAGCGCCTCAGCCGAGCGGTTGCGTTCGAGCTTGATGGTCAGGCGCATGCTGATCGCAAGCGGATTCGATGGGTCTGCCACCAGGGCCTGATCGGCCGCGACCAGGGCGCCATCGAGATCGCCCAGTTTTCGACGCGCCTGACCCAGATTGACCGCATAGAGCGGCTCTGCGGGCGCAATGCGCACGGCCCGCGCGAACGACCGCTCGGCGTCTTTCCAGCGCCCCAACTTGCCGGATTGCACGCCGCTGCGCCACTGTTGCTCGGCCTGCGGATTGACGGTCGGTGCAGGCGCGATGAAGCGTGCAGGCAAGGTGGCGATGGACATCAGCTCGATCCCTCGATGAGGCGTTTCGGAAATCTTGAGGGTCCGACCCACATTGATAGACGCGGATAAGCCGATGCAAAACTGACCAGTTCCGGCAGCAAAGATGACTGGCCAAGGTTGACCGTGCGCCTCATGCACCGGTACAGTGCGACCGCTTGTTTTCCGGGCGCCATTCGGTAGCCTGTCTTTCTTAACGACAACTCAGAGCACATCCCATGTCTTCTTCCCTTCAAGATTCCCGCAACCGCCTTACCGATGACCTCGGCGCAGCCGTCTCGGAAGCCCGTAACCTTTTGAATCAGGCTGAGTCAGAAGTCGGGGAACGCGCGCATCAGCTTCGCAGCGAGCTGGAGTCGTCGATGCACCAGGCCAAGACCCGTCTGGTCAACCTCGAGAAGCAGGCCGTCGGTGAGGTCCAGAACATGGCGCACCGTACCGACCACCTCATCCACGATCGTCCCTGGCAGGCAGCGGGCATCGCGCTGGTGGCTGGCGTTGTGCTCGGCCTGCTGATGAATCGCCGCTGATACCTGCCATGACGCCAGCACAGCCTGTACAGGCCGCGCACGAGGGCGAGCCGTCCGCAGCGCCTGGCCAGCCGGGCCTGAGAAATGCCTTGTCTCATTTCGGCGAGACCTTCGTGTCGGCGGTCGAGACTCGGGTTCAGCTCGGCATGCTCGAGATGGAATCCGAGCTGGGCCGCGCTGAAAAGCGGCTGATCCTGGGCATCACCATGGGTGCAGCCCTGTCGTTTGCCCTGCTGGCTGCGCAGGCCTTGCTGGTGGCAGTGCTGTGGGAACGGATGGGCTATCGCAGCCTGGCCGTGCTCGGGCTGCTCTGGCTGGTCGTTGCCCTCGTCGCCTGGATGCTCTTCAACAAGGCTTCCTTGCGCACTGAGGCCGCTTTTTCGGCGACCAAAGCCACGCTGCAACGCGACCGCGACATGCTCTTCAGACGGGTGCATCGATGAGTGATCAGGCCCAGGCCGCTGCTTACCAGCGGAAAAAATCGATGTTGATGGCGACGGCGGATATCCAGCGGGCGCATCTGGCATTGGCCTCGCACGACATCAAAGCCAGCGTGATGCCCGGCTCCGGCACGGTCGCCAAGGCGGCCCTGCAGCGCCCTTCCCTGCTCGCCAAGGGATTGATCTCGATCGGCGTGCCCTTGCTGGGTCGCTATCGACTGGGTCGAATCCTGCAAGCGGCCTCGATCGGACTGACTGCGGTCAGGGCGATCAGTCATTGGAGCGCCAACCGGCGTTGATCGGGACCGTGCCGGATTCAGACAGGGCTGCGATCGACCCGACTGAGGCAGCATCCGCAGGCGGTTTGCCCCTCGCCGGGATCCGTGTGATCGAGTTCACCCACATGGTGATGGGCCCGACCTGCGGCATGATCCTTGCCGACCTCGGCGCCGAGGTCATCAAGATCGAACCCCTGGCCGGCGACAACACCCGCAGGCTGCTCGGCTCCGGAGCCGGCTTTTTTGCGATGTTCAACCGCAACAAGAAAAGCCTCGCGATCGACGTGAAAGACCCTCGCGGTCTGGAGATCGTGCTCAGGCTGGCCGCCAGTGCCGATGTCTTCAGCGAAAACTTCAAGTCTGGTGTGATGCAGCGGCTCGGTCTGGGCCGCGAGGCGCTCTCCAAGCTCAACCCGCGCCTGATCTGCGTGTCTCACAAGGGCTTCCTGCCGGGACCGTATGAGCACCGAACCGCGCTGGACGAAGTCGTTCAGATGATGGGCGGCCTCGCCTACATGACCGGCCCCCAAGGCCAGCCGCTGCGGGCTGGCAGCAGCGTCAACGACATCATGGGCGGCATGTTCGGTGCGATCGGTGTGCTGGCCTCGCTGCATCAGCGCAGCACCACCGGCCTGGGCCGGGAGGTTCAGAGCGCCCTGTTCGAAAACAATGTGCTGCTGGTGGCCCAGCACATGATGCAGTTTGCGGTCACCGGCAAGGCTGCCGCCCCCATGCCCAGCCGCATCAGTGCCTGGGGCCTGTATGACGTCTTCACGGTCAAGGGCGACGAGCAGATCTTCCTGGCTGCGGTCAGTGACACGCAGTGGGCGCTGCTGTGCGAGGCCTTCGGGTTCACGGACCTGGCAGGCGATGCGCGACTGTCCAGCAACAACGATCGTGTCAAATCACGCGACTGGCTGATTCCGATCCTGCGCGAGCGTTTCGCCGGCTTCAGCGCCGCTGAATTGAGCGCGCGGTTCGAGGCGGCCGGGCTGCCCTACGCACCGATCACACGGCCGGATGCGCTCTTTGAAGACCCGCATCTGCTGGCCACCGGCGGGCTGGCGCCAGTCACGCTGCCGGCTGATGCGAGCGGCCAGAACCGCGAAATCGAGACCTTGACGGCGCTGCTGCCCCTGGCACTGGATGGCGAGCGCCTGCCCCTGCGCAGCCCGCCACCGGCGCTGGGCTCGCACACCATTGAGCTGCTGGAATCGCTGGCCTACTCACAGCAGGAGATCGATGGTCTTCGCCAAGCGGGCATCATCGGCATCCCCTCCAACTGATTCATCCAAGGCCCGAACATGTGGTCACTTGATCTGTCCCATCCGACCGTCATCGACGCCCGGATCCTGACCCGAATGCCCGACGTCCTGCGCCGTGCCGTGCGCACCGACTGGGCCGATGCCAACAAACCCGGGCATATCGCCGACAGCTTTCTGGAGGGGCCATCCTTCGATCGCGCCGGCAACCTGTATCTCACTGATATTCCGCATGGTCGAATCCTGCGGATCACGCCGGCACTGGAATGGCAGGAAGTGGCCCAGACCGGCGGCTGGCCCAACGGCCTTGCGGTGCATCGCGATGGCAGTCTGTGGGTCACCGACTATCGCCTCGGCATCCTGCGCCTCGATGTCGAGACGGGCCGCATCGAGACCGTGCTGGGCCATCGAAACTCGGAGAGTTTCAAGGGCGTCAATGATCTGATCTTCGATGCCCAGGGCAATGTCTATTTCACCGATCAGGGGCAAAGCGGCCTGCATGATCCGAGCGGTCGGGTCTATCGATACCGCAGTTCGGGCCAGCTGGACCTGATCATGCACAACGTGCCCAGCCCCAACGGCATTGCATTGAGCACCGATGAGCGATTCCTGTTCGTGTCGGTCACCCGCGCCAATGCGGTCTGGCGCGGCCCCTTGCTGGCCGATGGCGCAATCTCGAAGGTCGGAGCACTGCGAACCTTCTTTGGCACAAGCGGGCCCGATGGGCTGGCGCTTGATGCCGAAAACGGCCTGATCGTGGCCCACGCAAGCCTGGGATGCGCGTTTCGACTCAATGCGATGGGCGAAGTCACCCACATCATTCGCAGCCCATTGGGCAAGGCCATCACGAATGTCGCATTCAGGCCTGGCACCTCGACACTGGTGATCACCGATTCAGACTCCGGCACGGTGCTGACCGCCGAGCTGCCGGTGGCTGGCGCGCCGATCTATTCACACGGCTGATTTCCAGCCGCAGGTGATCAGCGCGCGCGGGCCTCGCGCTGCAATCCGATCAGATCGGTACCGGCTGCATCGCGCAGGACCAGTCGATCGCCCTCGATGCGCCAGGCGTCGACGTTTTGCAGGCGTGACAGAAAATCGCGCTCCAGTGCCATCGCCTCCGGAGTGCCGGCCATCCGCGTCGAGAGGGCCTGCTCGAATCGCATCGAAGACCCGTCGACCTTCACGCCCGCGCTGAATCGATTGACGCCGGAATGACCGGACGCCCGCCCAGCCTCATCAAAGGCCAGTGAGAGTCTGGCGCCCGCACTGACGGCAACGCCGCGCATCGAGGTGACCTGCCAGGACGAACCGGCCAACACACTTGGAATGGATGCACTCACCGCAACAGCCCTTCGTTCGAGTTCACGAACCAGCACGACACGACGCGACGAGGCGTCGGCCGGTGGATTGGCGACGGTCACGAAACGCACCAGCATGTCGACCTCCTGACCTGGCCTGAATTCGAAACCTTCAATCGGACCGTAGTGAAACAGCCAGGGACCGTCGGGACGCTCACGGTAGCGCAGGCACTTCATCGGCGCCACACCGGTGCAATCAGCCAGTTCAGCCGCAACCGTCCAGCGCACCGGTTCGCTTGAACCGGATGAATCGACACGACCCACCGGCCCGGAGGACGCCTGAGCCGGCGGCTGGGAGACCGCACACGCGGTCAATGACGCGGCCAACAGCGCCGCGAGGACGCTGAAGCGACTCGGACGAAGCCCTGCAATGCGGCTCATGGGGTGCGTCTGGGTGCCGCGCGGCCCGAGGTGAAGCTGCGTTGGGCCGGTCGGGCACCGCCCGCACCGGAACGCGAGGGTGGGCCACCACGACGGGCATCGCCGCCGCCAGACGGGCGACGCCCATGGGGAGGACGCGGCGGACGGTCGTCATCGAGGCTGCCGCGCTGCGCCAGCGGGGGCGGCTCGAAACTGTCCGAAATGGCGCGCGGGATCTCCCGCTTGAGCATCCGCTCGATGTCGGTGAGCAGGCGGGTTTCCTCCCGGTCAACCAGCGAGACGGCCGATCCGCTGCTGCCGGCCCGGCCGGTGCGACCAATCCGGTGCACATAGTCTTCGGGCACCTCGGGCAGCTCGAAGTTCACCACCTGCGGCAGCTGGTCGATATCCAGCCCGCGGGCAGCAATGTCCGTGGCCACCAGCACCGGAACATCCCCGCCCTTGAATGCGGCGAGCGCGCGGGTGCGGGCGTTCTGGCTCTTGTTGCCATGGATCGCGGTGGCTTCGATGCCGTCTTTGGACAGCTGCTCGGCCAGGCGATTGGCACCGTGCTTGGTGCGCGTGAAAACCAGCACCTGATCCCAGCGGTTGCTGCGGATCAGATGGGCCAGCAGATGCCGCTTCAGGCTCTTGTCGATCAGGTGAACCGACTGATCGACCAGCTCGGAGGCGGTGTTGCGACGGGCCACTTCGACGCTGGCCGGATCGTGCAGCAGGCTGTCGGCCAGCTCACGGATCTCGCTGGAGAAGGTCGCCGAAAACAGCAGGTTCTGACGCTTGCGCGGCACCAGTGCCAGCACCTTGCGGATGTCACGGATGAAGCCCATGTCCAGCATGCGATCGGCTTCATCCAGCACGAGCACCTCGATGCCGGACAGATCGATGGTGCGCTGCCCGACATGGTCGAGCAGGCGCCCCGGGGTGGCGACCAGAATGTCGATTCGGCCACGCAGCGCGGTGATCTGCGGATTGATGTTGACGCCACCGAACATCACCATCGATTTCAGCGGCAGGTACTTGCCATAGGTGCGAACCGACTCCTCGACCTGGGCGGCGAGTTCGCGGGTCGGGGTGAGCACCAGGCAGCGGGGACGCCCGGGCTTGGCCTGCACCATCCGGCCCTCTGCGTCGGGCGCAGCCAGGCGATGCAGGATCGGCAAAGTGAAGCCTGCGGTTTTTCCGGTACCGGTCTGGGCGGCTGCCCGAAGGTCTCGTCCGGCCAGCACGACCGGAATCGCCTGAGCCTGGACCGGGGTGGGCGTGCTGTAGCCGGCATCGGCGATCGCGCGCAAAAGGGGTTCGGCCAGCCCGAGGCTGGCGAAATTCAATTCAGTTGTCATGTGGTTTGGGTTCCGGCGCCTACCCGTCACGCCTTGCTCGAGGAGATCGAGACAGCTGACACCAATCGGGGCGCGCGCCCAGCAGAGAAGGAAGGTCGCTGGATGGGAACCAGGCCGGACGCGTGATTGGTTGATCGCGTCGAGGGGGCGGACTGTAGCACGCGAAGACCCGATGCGCCCACCTCGAAGACCTTGCCGCTGCCTTCGCAGGACAGACGGTCTGCCTGCCTATAATCGAGGCATGAACCCGATCGCCGATCTGCGCAAGAGCTACGAAAAGGATGAACTCGTCGAGGAACAGGCGCGTGATGCGCCGCTCGATCAGTTCGCACACTGGCTGCAACAGGCCATCGACGCAAAAATCGAAGAGCCCAACGCGATGACGCTGGCGACCGTGGGATCGAACGGCCGCCCGTCCTCGCGCGTCGTGCTGATCAAGGGCTTTGATTCGCGCGGCATCGTCTGGTTCACCAACTACGACAGCCGAAAGGGGCAGGAGATCGAAGCCCACCCCTACGCGGCCCTGCAGTTTCACTGGGTTGCGCTGGAGCGCGTCGTGCGAATCGAGGGACGGGTCGAGCGGGTCGAGGCAGCTGAATCCGATGCCTATTTCGCCTCCCGACCGCTGTCCTCCCGGATCGGCGCCTGGGCCTCCGACCAGAGCACGGTGGTGGCGTCGCGGGCGACACTGGTGGCGCGGGCTGCCGAATACGGCCTGAAGTACGGGCTGAATCCACCGCGACCGCCACACTGGGGCGGCTATCGGCTGGTGCCTGATTACTGGGAGTTCTGGCAGGGGCGTGCATCGCGGCTGCATGATCGCCTGTGCTACCGCGCCAACGACACCAGCGGCTGGACGAGGCAACGGCTCGCGCCCTGATCAGCCCGCTGGCGGGCCGTCTGACAACCTCAGGTCATTTGCTCATGCCGCAGCGCTCTTTGGACAGTGCGCTACCGGCCCGCTGGC
Organism: uncultured Burkholderiales bacterium; assembly: GCA_903923345.1. GTDB lineage: Bacteria > Pseudomonadota > Gammaproteobacteria > Burkholderiales > Burkholderiaceae_E > UBA4615. Next base: position 15,114 of record CAIXXI010000497.1, read on the forward strand.
TGTGGTCAACTTGCCGGCTATCGATTCAGAACACTGCGGAGACGCTTGATGAACTTTCACCCCAACCTGAGGTCGGCCCTGATTGCGCTGACATTGGCCTGCGCACCCCACCTGGCTGCAGCGCAGGACGCGAACATTGCGCGCAGCCTGGCCGCGACCTGTGCCAACTGTCATGGCACCGATGGCCGGGCGCAAGGCGACATGCGTCCTCTGGCCGGCATGCCGGCCCAGACACACCTCGCCATGCTGGCCGGGTTCAGAGACGGGACGCTGCCAGCCACGGTGAAGCACCAGCTCGTCAAGGGCTACAGCGATGAGCAACTCGCCCTGATCGCCGGCTATTACGCTGCCCAATCGCCGCGTCGCTGATTTCGAAAGGACACCTGATGAACGCAGACCGTAACGCAGCAACCCGCCGCCGACTGCTCGGCGCCGGCCTGACGCTGGGCGCGAGCACCCTGGCAGGCTGTGCCACGCCCATGACCGGCACGCCGTCGATCGGCCGGGTGGTGATCATTGGCGGCGGATTCGCTGGCGCGACCGCGGCACACTACCTTCGCAAGTGGGGCGGCAACATCGAGGTCACCCTGATCGAGCGCAATGCGCAGTTCGTGTCCTGCCCGATCTCCAACCTGGTGGTCGCAGGCTACAAGCCGATTGACGACATCACCCTGAGCTACGACGGCCTGCGCCGGATGGGCGTTCGTCTGGTCCGAGACGAGGTGGTGGCCATCGATGCGGCCAAGCGAACCGTGCGCCTTGCCAGCGGCGACTCCC
>CAIXXI010000498.1 GCA_903923345.1 uncultured Burkholderiales bacterium
GATCGGTGCGGTCCTGATACTCCACTTCTGCCTCAGCCAGGGCCGAGCCGCAATCGAAGCACCAGTTCACCGGCTTCAAACCGCGGTAGACGAAACCGGCCTGCATGATCTGACCGAGTGCGCGCAGCTCGTTGGCCTCGGTGCGAGGCGCCATCGTCAGGTAAGGGTTGTCCCATTCACCCAGGACACCCAGGCGGATGAAATCGCGCTTCTGGCTGGCGATCTGCTCGGTGGCATAGGCCCGCGACTTCGCCTGGACATCGGCCGCAGGCAGGCCGCGGCCGTGCTGCTTTTCGATCTGGATCTCGATCGGCATGCCGTGGCAATCCCAGCCGGGCACGTAGCGCGCGTCATAGCCGGCCATGTTGCGACACTTGACGATGATGTCCTTCAGGACCTTGTTGATCGCATGACCGATGTGGATGTCGCCATTGGCGTAAGGAGGCCCGTCGTGCAGCACGAAAATCGGGCGACCCTTGCTGGCTGCGCGGATGCGCTTGTAGACGCCTTTGTCCTGCCATTGCTGGACCCATTTCGGCTCGCGTTTCGCAAGGTCGCCCCGCATCGGGAAGGGGGTGTCGGGCAGGTTCAGGGTGGCGCGGTAGTCCGGTGCGCTGCTCTCGGTCCGGGGTGTGGCGTTGTCGTGTGACATGGTGGCTGTCTTTTCAGGGCCGCACTGTGGCCGCGGCGAAATGGGCACGGGCCTGGTCGGCATCGATGCGAATCTGCTCGACCAGTGCGTCCAGCGTGTCGTAGTGGGCTTCGTCTCGAAGCTTGCGCATGAACTCGACGCGAATCAGCTTGCCGTAGGCATCTCCACGCCAATCGAGCACGTGGGTCTCAAGCAAGGGCGCGCCGTTGGTTTCGACTGCCGGTCGGGTGCCCAGGCTGGCGACCGCGGCCAGGGGCCTGTCAGCCAGGCCGTGCACGCTCACCACGAAGATCCCGTTCAGTGCCGGGCGACCATGGGTCAGGCGCAGGTTGAGTGTCGGAAATCCGAGTTCGCGACCGAGCTTGCGGCCATGCACGACATGCCCGGAAATCGAATACGGACGCCCGAGCAGGCGTTCGGCCTGCTCCAGGTTGCCGGCGGCGAGCGCCTGGCGAACCGCCGAGCTCGAAACCCGCTGGCCGTCCTGCGCGACCGTCGGCATGCTGTGCAGCTCAAAGCCATCTGCCTGGGATGCGGATTTGAGCGCAGCAAAATCGCCCTGGCGACGCGCGCCGAATCGGAAATCATCACCGATCAGCAGCCACCGGACCTGCAGGCCGTCAACCAGGACCTGGCGGATGAACGATGCCGGCTCAAGCGATGCGAATCGCTCATTGAAATGCACGACACAGGTCTGGTCGATGCCGACCTGAGCCAGTGCCTGGAGCTTGTCACGCAGCGTGGCAATCCGGTTGGGTGCGGCGAGCTGCGGGTTGCGGGCAGCGAAAAACTCGCGCGGGTGCGGCTCGAAGGTCAGGACGCAGGACTTGATGCCCAGCGCGCTGGCGGCTTGACGCACATGGTCGAGCAAGGCCTTGTGGCCGCGGTGCACGCCGTCGAAGTTGCCGATGGTGAGCGCACAGGGCTGGCGTTGGTCGATAGGAGGAAGGCTGCGAAAGACCTGCATGCGATGCAATGCAAAACCCGGAAGGATAAAGCATTGGGGCGGGATTCCTTTGTCCGGGTGCTAGACTTCGCCCGCCCATTCGACGGCTCCTCTTGAAGACGCTCGCAATTCTGATCTCCGGCCAGGGAACGCATCTGGCCAACCTGGAACGGGCCTGTCGCTCGCAGCAACTGCCTGCCCGCATCGGGCTGGTCCTCTCGAACCGACCCCAGGCGCCCGGTGTGGCCTTGGCCCAGAAACTCGGATTGCCGGTTCAGACGTTGGCCCACACCGATTTCGACAGCCGGGAGGCCTTCGATGACCGGGTGGCCGAATTGATCGAAGCATCGGCTGCAGACCTGGTGGTGCTGGCCGGCTTCATGCGGATCCTGAGTGACCGGTTCGTGAAGCGATTCGAGGGGCGTCTGGTGAACATTCACCCGTCGTTGTTGCCTGCGTTCGCCGGCCTGGACACCCATGCCCGTGCGCTCGAAGCGGGCGTGCGGGTGCATGGCGCGACCGTGCACCTGGTGACGCCGACCCTGGACCACGGACCCATCCTGGCCCAGGCAGCGGTTCCGGTGCACGCTGAAGATGATGTCGAGTCATTGCGTGCGCGGGTGCTGAGCGCTGAACACCGCATCTACCCGCCCGCGGTCAGGTGGTTGCTTGAAGATCGGGTCCGGGTGATCGATGGCCGGGTGAGTGTGAATGGCATTGACGATGCCGAACGATTGCTGATGGAGACCGCCCGATGAGCAGCACACCCCGAAGCCGAAAAGCCTTTCCCGGTGGCTCGAAATCGACCGGCGAACGGCGTGCCGCGCCGGGTGGCAAAGCGCGCGGCAAGCCGCCTGCCAACAAGCCTGCGGTGGTCGCTGGCCCGGGTGGCGGTGTCGGGATCCTCGCCCGAGTGTCGCCCGAGCAGCTCGAGCAGGCGTTGGGCGTCGTGCTCGCCCTGAACGGCCCGGCTGACACGCTGTTGCGGGATTTTTTCCGCCGACACCCGGATCTGGGTCGTCGGGATCGGGGTGTGGTTGCCGAAACCGCATTCGATGTGCTGCGCAACCGGCGTCTTTACACCCACCTGACGCAGTCGGTGAGTGGCCCCTTGCCACGTCGCCTGATGGCGATCTCACTGTGCCGGCGGCACGGACAGCAGGCTGTGGCTGCACTGGCCCTGTCGGCTGGCGATGAGCTGGCCCTGCAGCAGGCGATGGCCATCGAGTTGAATGCCCTGGAGCAGGCGGTCAGGCTGAGCCTGCCGGATTGGCTGTACGAGGCCTTGCGAAGCGGGTTTTCAACGCCTGCAGTGGTCGGGTCAACCGAGGCGAATCCGGTCACAGCTCCGGACCCGATCGCGCTGCTCGAAACGCTCGGTCTGTGCCTGTTGCAGCCGGCACCGCTCGATTTGCGCGTGAACCTGCTCAAGTCCGATCGGGCTTCGGTGATGGCGGCGCTCAAGGAGGCCGGCATCGAAGCCGAATTGATCGACGGATCGACCACTGCAATTCGGGTCAGCGGCAAACCGGCGATTGAGCGGCTGGCGGCATTCACGCAAGGCTGGTTCGAAGTCCAGGATGCCGGCAGCCAGCGACTGGTCGAGTTTGCCGCGCCGCGTCGTGGTCAGACCGTGGTCGATTTTTGCGCGGGCGCGGGCGGCAAGACCCTGGCCATGGCCGCCGCGATGCGCTCCAGCGGTCAGATCTATGCCTGTGACGTGTCGGCAGCCCGCCTGCAACGCCTGCGCCCAAGGCTGCTGCGCTCGGGTGCGAGCAATGTCCAGCCCTTCGGACTGGACAGCGAAAACGACCCGAAACTGCGCCGTCTGGCCGGTCGTGCCGACCTGGTGCTGGTCGATGCGCCCTGCAGCGGCACCGGCACGCTGAGGCGCAACCCCGAATTGAAGTGGCGCCTTCAGCCCGCGTCGATTGACGAATTGAGTCGGCTTCAGACCTCGATCCTCGAGTCGGCGGCAAGGCTGGTCAAGCCGGGCGGAGCGCTGGTCTATGCCACCTGCAGCCTGTTGAGGCCCGAAAACGAATCGGTGGTCGCGGCGTTTGGTGCAGCCCATCCGGAATTCGCTGAACCGACCACCTTGAGCCTGCGGCCCGATGAATCCGGCAGCGACGGGTTTTTCGCGGCCCGCTGGGTTCGACACCCGCTCTGATCGTTCGACCCCGTCTGATCAACGTACATGACGGGGTGGCAAGACCTCTTTACAATGCTGGATCTTTCCTAGGGAGCCGCCATCTTGTTCGATCACCCCGCCGCTCAGGCGGTTCTGTCATTCCTGGACACGGGCCTGGCCCATTTCAGCGGCTGGCAGATCCTCGTCTACACGCTGGTCGCCACCCATATCACCATTGCAGCCGTCACCATCTATCTGCACCGCTGCCAGGCGCACCGTGCCCTGGAGCTGCATCCGGTGGTCTCCCATTTTTTCAGGTTCTGGCTGTGGATCACCACCGGCATGGTCACCAAGGAGTGGGCGGCGATCCACCGCAAGCACCACGCCAAATGCGAGACCGAGGAAGATCCGCACAGCCCCCAGACCCGCGGCATTCGCAAGGTGCTGCTCGAGGGAGCCGAGCTGTATCGCACTGAGACCTATAACGCGGAAACCATGAGCCGATACGGTCATGGCACGCCTGATGACTGGGTCGAACGCAATGTGTATGTGCCGTTTTCGATGTGGGGCATCTACATCACCCTGGTGGCGGATGTGCTGCTGTTTGGCGCGATCGGCATCACGGTGTTTGCGGTGCAGATGATCTGGATTCCCCTGACCGCGGCCGGCATCATCAACGGGCTCGGCCATTTCCGGGGCTACCGTAACTTCGACAGTCCCGATGCCAGCCGCAACCTGATTCCC
>CAIXXI010000499.1 GCA_903923345.1 uncultured Burkholderiales bacterium
GGTGCCCTGGCGAGCGTATTCGTCTTCATCGAATTTTTCGGCCAGCACCATGCCCATCGCGAAACCACCCACCAGACCGCCGATGTGCGCGGCATTGTCGATGAAGCCCACGACAAAGCCCATGAACAGTGAATAGCCGACAAATCCCAGCAGCGATGACTTCATCGCGGTGACCAGTGCAGGGGGCAGCTTGTGGGGCTTGGTGAAGATGGCCGCCAGCAGGCAGCCCACCACGCCGAAGATGGCGCCGGATGCACCGACCGAAACCGATTTGCTTGCTGCAAAGAACAGGCTCGCCATCGATCCGCACAGCCCGCTGATCAGGTAGATGACCAGCATCTGACGGTTGCCGTAGAGCCGCTCGGCCAACTTGCCGGTATCCCACAGCGCCCACATGTTGAAGCCCAGATGGATGATGCCGCCGTGCAGGAACATCGCACTGAGCAGCCGCCACGGCTGCTCCAGCGTGGCTGGCAGCAGGTTGCCTCCCCAGGCCAGCAATTCGATCGGGCGCGGCGACATCACCGACATGCCGGATGCAAGGTTCAGCAACCAGACGATGACGTTCAGTGCCACCAGCATCGGGGTGACCCACACGCGTGGCGTGGCCTGATGCAATCGAACGATGAAGTCCTGATGATCGATGATCGGTGCATTCATTCCGAGACGCCTTGATCGAACAAATCGATGTTGCCGTCGCGAGCCGGAGCGACAAGGCCGAAGTGGCGCCAGGCCGCAGCGGTCGCGATGCGGCCCCTGGGTGTTCGTTGCAGATACCCTTGCTGGATCAGGTAGGGCTCGAGCACGTCCTCGATGGTGTCGCGCTCCTCGCCGATTGCAGCCGCGACATTGTCCAGCCCGACCGGCCCGCCGGAGAACTTTTCGATCACGGCTTGCAGCAGGCGTCGGTCCATCGTGTCCAGTCCGATGGGATCGACATCCAGCATCGTGAGGGCTGCGTCCGCGATCGGCGCACTGATGTGGCCTTGCGCCTTGACCTCGGCGTAGTCGCGCACGCGGCGCAACAGGCGGTTGGCGATCCGGGGTGTGCCCCGGGATCGCCTGGCGATTTCACGCGCACCGGCCTCATCGATGGGCGCCTGCAGCAGTGATGCAGAGCGGGTCACGATCCGGGTGAGGTCGTCGACGCCGTAGAACTCCAGCCGCGCAACGATGCCGAACCGGTCACGCAGCGGGTTGGTCAGCATGCCGGCCCGCGTGGTGGCGCCCACCAGGGTGAACGGCTGCAGATCCAGCTTGATGGATCGGGCGGCCGGCCCTTCGCCGATCAGGATGTCGATCTGAAAATCTTCGAGTGCCGGATACAGGATCTCTTCAACGACCGGACTGAGCCGATGGATTTCGTCGATGAAGAGCACATCGTTCTTCTCGAGATTGGTGAGGATGGCAGCGAGATCACCGGGGCGCTCCAGCACCGGGCCCGAGGTCTGGCGCATGTTGACGCCCATCTCGGCCGCTACGATATGGGCCAGCGTGGTCTTGCCAAGGCCCGGGGGGCCGAACAGCAGCAGGTGATCGAGGGCTTCGCCGCGATTGCGTGCAGCTGCAACGAAGATATCGAGTTGTTCGCGGATGCGCGGTTGCCCGACATAATCAGCGAGCGCCTTGGGCCGCAGGGCGCGTTCCACGGCTTCTTCAGCCGGTGATGATGGCGCCGGTGCGACGAGGCGGTCATGTTCGATCATCGACGCATTCTATCGGACACGGCGCGTGCCCACCGTCGGACTCAGGCGCGGGCCAGCAGCTTGAGCGCCTGTTTGATTCCGTCTGACACCGAGGCGTCGGTGGGCACCTGGCGAGCGGCAAGACCCGCCTCTTTTTCCGAATATCCGAGCGACACCAGCGCGCGCAGGATGTCTGCCGAATGATCGGTGACCGCGGCTTGCGCCGAGGCGCCTGCCAGCTCCGGGCCGAGCTTTCCTTTGAGTTCAAGCAGCAGGCGGTCGGCGGTTTTCTTGCCGATACCCGGGACCTTGACCAGACGACCCGACTCCTGAAGCGCCACCGCGCTGGTGAGGTCTGCGACCGACAGGCCGGACAACACGGCCAGCGCCATGCGCGGACCGATCCCGGAAATGCGGATCAACTCCCTGAACGCGGACCGTTCAGAAGCGGTGAGAAATCCATACAGCAGGTGGGCATCTTCGCGAACCACCTGGTGGGTGAGCAGCACCACCCGCTCACCCACGGCAGGCAGGTCATAGAAGGTGCTCATCGGCACGTCGAGTTCGTAACCGACGCCACCGACGTCAACGAGGATCTCAGGGGGGTTTCTGGCCAGAAGCAGGCCGGCGATGCGTCCGATCATGATGCGAGCAGTCTACCCCGTCGAACCCGGACGCCACGTCGCGCCAGGCCCGTGGGCGCGCCGCGGCTTGCAACCAGCGCCTGTGACAGACGGTCCGCGTGGGCATGGCAAGTGGCGCAGGCCAGCGCATCGGCTGCATCACGCGAGGGGGCACCGGGCAACGACAGCAGCCGAACGACCATCGCCTGCACCTGCTCCTTGGTGGCTCGGCCATAGCCGACCACCGCCTGCTTGACCTGAAGGGCGGTGTATTCAGCCACAGTCAGTCCGGCGGTGGCTGCCGCACACAGGGCTGCACCCCGCGCCTGACCGAGCAGGAGCGTTGACTGAGGGTTCACGTTGACGAAGACCTTCTCGACCGCCGCGGCGGTCGGCTGAAAAGTCTCGATCACTTCACGAAGCTGGCTGTAGATCGTGGCCAGACGGGTGGCCAGCTCGCCATCCGGCACACGGATCACCCCGCTGGTGACGTAGACCAGTCGACCGGCCTCCTGCACATCGACGATGCCGAAGCCGGTCAGGCGCAGGCCGGGATCGATGCCCAGGATGCGGCGCGGCCCGCTCAAGGCATCAGTGCCGGAAATGCCGGATGCCGGTGAAGACCATGGCCACGCCGCGCTCGTTGGCCGCTGCGATGACCTCGTCGTCCCGCATCGAGCCACCGGGCTGGATCACCGCCACTGCGCCAGAGTCGACCACCACATCAAGGCCATCGCGGAAGGGGAAAAACGCATCCGATGCCACCACCGAGCCCTTGAGCGTCAGCGCGGCGTGCTCGGCCTTGATCGATGCGATCCGGGCTGAATCGATCCGGCTCATCTGGCCTGCACCCACTCCGAGCGTGCGCCCGTCGGCGCAGAACACGATGGCGTTGGACTTGACGAACTTGGCGACGCGCCATGCAAAAAGCAGGTCCTGCAGTTGCGCCGGTGTGGGTGCTTTCGCCGTCACCACTTTCAGTTCGGATGCTTCCAGCCGGTGCTCATCGGGCGACTGCACCAGCAGGCCGCCGCCGACGCGCTTCAGATCGATCCGGTTTGTGTGCCGCGACAGCGGGATCTCCA
>CAIXXI010000500.1 GCA_903923345.1 uncultured Burkholderiales bacterium
CGAGCCGTTGCGCATCCGGCCAGCATCATTACAAGCGCCAGGACACCGACTGCACGCGGCCAGGCCGTTGGACCGAAAGCGCATTCAGCACCAGGAAACGGCACAGCCACGGGCACTCAGGCGCCTGGACGACGCAAATGCCAGTCGGTGGCCTGCTGAAAACGGTCGGCCACAGCCAGCAGACGCGACTCGGCAAACCGCGGCCCGATCAGCTGCAGACCTACCGGGCGCTGACCTGCCCCGAATCCGGCCGGCATCGACAGGCCAGGCAAGCCGGCCAGGGAGGCGCCCAGCGTGTAAACGTCGGCCAGGTAGTTGCGAACCGGGTCATCGATCGCCTCGCCCAGATTCCAGGCCACCGTCGGTGCAACCGGGCCAGCGATCACGTCCACCCCGGCGAACGCCGCATCGAAGTCCTGGGCGATCAGGCGACGCAACTGCTGAGCCTTGAGGTAGTAGGCATCGTAATAACCATGCGACAGCACATAGGTGCCAATCATGATGCGTCGCCGGACCTCGGGGCCGAAACCTTCCGCCCGGCTTTTCCGGTAGAGGTCACGCAAGTCGGTGTACGCGGCGGCGCGACGGCCATACCGCACGCCATCGAATCGGGACAAATTGCTCGAGGCCTCGGCCGGTGCAATCACGTAATAGGCCGGGATGGCCAACCGCGTGCGGGGCAGGCTGATCTCGATCAGCGACGCGCCCATCGATTCAAGGACCGCCAGCGCGGCCCGGACCGCCTGCTCGACATCAGCCGACAGGCCTTCGCCGAAATACTCGCGGGGCAGACCGATTCGCAGGCCATTGAGCACGCGGGTTTCACCGGTCGCAGCCGCCCGCTCGCTCGGTACGGGCGATGCGCCCATGCCCAGCACGAAATCTTCCGGCGCCCGCTCGAGGCTGGTGGCATCACGCGGGTCGAAACCCGACATGGCCGTGAGCAGGGCCGCGCATTCAGCCGCTGACCGGGCCATCGCGCCGCCCTGATCAAGGCTGGACGCAAATGCAATCATGCCGAATCGGGAAACCCGGCCGTAGGTGGGCTTGATGCCGGTAATCCCGCACATGGCCGCCGGCTGACGCACTGAGCCGCCGGTATCGGTTCCAGTCGCAAGCGGTGCCAGCCCCGCGGCCACGGCCGCTGCCGCACCGCCCGACGACCCGCCCGGAACCGCGCGATGGTCCCAGGGGTTCAGCACCGGGCCGAAGAACGAGTTTTCATTGGCCGAGCCCATGGCGAACTCGTCGCAGTTGGTCTTGCCCAGACACACTGCGCCCGCCTCGTGCAGTCGCTCGACAACGGTTGCATCAAAGGGGCTGATGTAGTCGGCCAGCATGCGCGAGCCGGCCGTCGAGCGCCATTGGCGGGTGACGAAAATGTCCTTGTGCGCGATCGGGATGCCCAGCAAGGGACCCCGCTCGCCGCGTGAGAGCCGACCATCCGCCAGCCGGGCCTGAGCGATCGTGGCCTCTGGCTGGACGTCGATGAAGGCATTGATCGGGCTGCTCGCAATGCGATCCAGAAAGTGCACGGCAAGCGCTTCGGCCTGAACGCCGCCTGAATCCAGCGCCAGCCTCAATTCGCTCAGAGGCCGCTCGTGCCAGGGCGTGCTCATTCGATCACCCGTGGCACCAGGTACAGACCGTGATCGACGGCCGGGGCGACCTGCTGGTAATCATCGCGCCGATCGGGTTCAGTGACCTGATCGGGGCGCAGGCGCAGGCTGAGGTCGCCGGCATGGGTCATCGGCTCGATGCCGGCGGTGTCGACCGCCTGGAGGGCTTCGATGAGACCAAAGACATCGTTGAGTTGCCCGAGCAGGCTGGACGCTTCGGTGGCGTCGAGTTCAAGTCGCGCGAGCTCGGCAATTCGGGCGACGTCGGTTGCGGTGAGAGACAGCGGAAATCCTTTTTTCCCAAGGAACTTAAGGAATTATAAGGTATGATTCACGCCGATTCTGAGAAGTTATCAGTGATCCGGGTGATGGTCATCATCCGCGCTCGACGCCCCCGCTCAACCACCCGGAACCGGCATGTTCGGATTCTTCAGAAAATATTTTTCCAACGACCTGGCCATCGACCTCGGCACTGCGAACACGCTGATTTACGTTCGCGGCAAAGGCATCGTGCTCAATGAGCCTTCAGTCGTTGCAATCCGCCAGGAAGGCGGCCCCAACGGTAAAAAGACCATCGCAGCGGTCGGCACAGAAGCCAAGCAGATGCTCGGCAAGGTGCCGGGCAACATCGAAGCCATCCGTCCCATGAAGGATGGCGTGATTGCAGACTTCACCGTCACCGAGCAGATGCTCAAGCAGTTCATCCGGATGGTCCATCCCGGATCGATGTTCGCCCCGAACCCTCGCATCATCATCTGTGTGCCCTGCGGATCAACCCAGGTCGAGCGCCGGGCCATTCGAGAATCCGCTCTCGGCGCAGGGGCTGCACAGGTCTTCCTGATTGAAGAGCCGATGGCGGCTGCCATCGGAGCCGGGCTGCCGGTGTCGGATGCAACCGGCTCGATGGTGGTCGATATCGGCGGAGGCACGACCGAAGTCGGCGTGATCTCGCTGGGCGGCATGGTGTATTCCGGCTCGGTCCGGGTCGGTGGCGACAAGTTCGATGAGGCGATCATCAACTACATCCGCCGCAATTACGGGATGCTGATCGGAGAAACCACGGCCGAGAGCATCAAGAAGGAAATCGGTTCCGCCTTCCCGGGTTCCGAGGTGCGCGAGATGGAAGTCAAGGGCCGCAACCTGTCCGAGGGCATTCCGCGCGCGTTCACGGTGTCGTCCAACGAGATCCTTGAAGCACTGACTGACCCGCTCAATCAGATTGTCTCGGCAGTCAAGATTGCGCTGGAGCAAACCCCGCCCGAACTGGGCGCCGACATCGCCGATCGCGGCATGATGCTCACGGGTGGTGGTGCCTTGTTGCGTGACCTCGACCGCCTGCTGATGGAAGAAACCGGCTTGCCGGTGCTGGTGGCCGACGATCCCTTGACCTGTGTTGTTCGCGGGTGCGGATTGGCGCTCGAGCGCATGGACAAGCTCGGAACGATTTTCACCAGCGAATGAACTGAAACGGGCCGATGGATCGCAGCCCGCCGCCGTTCTTCAAACAAGGCCCATCGGCCAACGTCCGTCTCGCGCTGTTCGCGATGCTGGCCTTGGCCCTGCTGGTGTTTGACGCACGCACCCAGTCGCTCGCTGCGCTTCGTCAAGGTATCGGCGCGGTCCTGTATCCGGTGCAACGCGCTCTGCTCGTGCCCCGAGACCTGCTTTCTGCAGGCTTCGAGTATGTCGGCGACATCAACCGCTTGCGCACTGAAAACGCAGATCTGCGTCGCCTGGAAGCGGCGAATGCCCGCCAATTGCTGGAAGTCGAGCACCTCGCCCAGGAAAATCACCAATTGCGCGAGCTCATGGGTGCCCGCGATCGCGCACCCGTGCGCAGCCAGGTGGCTGAAGTGCTGTACGACACCCGTGATCCCTTCACGCGTCGCATCGTGCTCGACAAAGGCCTGCAACAGGGCATTGTCAACGGGCAACCGGTCATCGATTCCACCGGCGTGGTCGGGCAGGTGACGCGGGTGTTCCCGCTGTCGAGCGAACTCACCTTGCTCACCGATCGCCACATCGCGATTCCGGTCCAGGTGCAGCGCAACGGTCTCAGAGCCATTGCTTCAGGAAGCGGCCAGGTCGGGCGAATGGAACTGCGCTACCTGTCGGTCAATACTGA
>CAIXXI010000501.1 GCA_903923345.1 uncultured Burkholderiales bacterium
ATTTTTCGGGTGATGGTATTGCGACCAATCCCCAGGCGCAGGGCCGCATCGATGCGACGGCCCCGGGTGTGCTTCAGGGCCGTCCTGATGATGGTCGACTCGAAGCAACGCGTCAGGCTGTCCATCAGATCAGAATCGCTTGGAGGATCGCCGCCCTGAGCGGTTTGTGCGGCGAGGATCCGACTGACTTCAGCCTCGAGCAGGCTCGACCAGGCGCTCGCTGCAGCGCCCGTGGCCGCCGTGCCAACAGGCAGCACCCTGCCGCCGACCACGGTCGATGCGTCAGTCGCTGCTGTGGTCGAGGGCGCCTGATGCGCAGTGAACACCACCGTGCCACCCGGATTGCTGCGAGCGACTCCAGCCGTGCCCTGCGTCGAGGCGATCGATGCCTCGTGAGTGGAGAACGAGGCTCCATCCGGTTCAGTGGCCTGAGCCAGACCGCTGATTGCGGATGAAGCACCGTCTGCAGAGCCGCCTGGCATGCGGATCTCGGGCGGCAGGTCCTTGGCTTCAACGGTTTGTGCGGGCGCCATCACCGTGAGCCAGTGACAGACGTTCTCAAGCTGCCGGACATTGCCAGGCCAGGAAAAGCTGCTGAGCTGCTCGAGCGCTTCTTCCGACAATCGCTTGGGTTCCACACCGAGATCCCGTGCACTGCGCAACAGAAAATGTCTCGTGAGCAATGGGATGTCGAGGGGACGCTCGCGCAGGGCCGGCAGCCTCAAGCGGATGACATTGAGGCGGTGAAACAGGTCCTCACGGAACAGCCCCTGTCTGACCCGGTCCTCCAGGTTCTGATGGGTTGCAGTCACCACCCGGACGTTCGCCTTGAGCGGCTGATGGCCTCCGACGCGATAAAAATGCCCATCAGAAAGCACACGCAGCAAGCGGGTCTGAAGTTCCGCAGGCATGTCGCCGATCTCATCGAGAAACAGGGTCCCGCCCTCGGCCTGTTCGAAGCGACCGCGTCGCATTTGCTGCGCACCGGTAAAGGCGCCTCGCTCATGGCCGAAGAGTTCCGACTCCAGCAGGTCTCTGGGAATCGCTGCGGCATTCAGCGCCACAAAGGGCTGCGAGGCGCGCACGCTGTGCTTGTGCAAGGCGCGCGCGATCAGCTCCTTGCCACTGCCCGACTCGCCGGTGATCAAAACCGTCACGTTCGATTGCGACAGCTTGCCGATGGCCCTGAAGACCTCCTGCATGGCCGGTGCCTGGCCCAGCATCTCGGGGGCCTCGATGAAGGCTTCGTCGGCTGCGGCCTCGCGGTCACTTTCCTCGACCGCACGCCGGATCAGTTCGATTGCCTGATTCAGGTCGAAGGGCTTGGGCAGATACTCGAAGGCCCCGCCCTGAAACGATGACACCGCGCTGTCCAGATCCGAAAACGCGGTCATGATGATGACCGGCATCCCGGGGCGCAATTGCTTGACCTGCTGCAGCAACTCCAGACCGCTTTGGCCCGGCATGCGGATATCCGAGACCAGGACCTTGGGTGCCCCGCTCTCGAGCGCACTCAGGCATTCGGCGGCGGAACTGAACGCGCGCACATCGAAGCCGTCTCGTTGCAGGGCCCGTTCGAGCACCCAACGGATCGACTGGTCGTCGTCAACTATCCACACTGAATTCATGCGCTCGCCATCCTGGGCTGCGCCACCTCGCCCGCCTGTGCAGGCGACTCAGGGTAACGGCAGCAAGATCCTGAAATCGGTTCGACCTGGCCGACTGTCGCATCCAATCATTCCGCCGTGCTGCTGCACGAAGGTTTGAGCAAGCGTCAATCCCAGGCCGCTACCGCCCTCGCGACCCGAGACGAGCGGATAGAAGATCCGATCGCGGATGTCTTCAGGCACGCCCGGGCCGTCGTCCACCACATGCAAATCTAATGCCAGCCTGTGCCGATGGGTGTCGATCGTGACCTGACGCGTGATTCGGGTCGACAAAACGATGCGTCCGACGCCCTTCATCGCCTGTGCTGCGTTGCGCACGAGATTCAAGAGCGCCTGGATCAGTTGCTCCTTGTCGCCCCGAAATTCCGGCAAGCTGGCATCGTAATCACGGATCACCGTCAGGCCACTGGGGTACTCGGCCAGCACCACCGATCGAACCCGCTCGAGCACTTCGTGGATGTTGACATCGCCCACCAGGCGCGGATGCCGATGGGGTGCCAGCAGGCGATCCACCAGGGTTTGAAGCCGGTCGGCTTCCTTGATGATCACCTGGGCGTACTCCCTCAGGCTCGAGCCGGACACTTCCGACTCAAGCAACTGAGCGGCGCCACGGATTCCGCCCAGCGGATTCTTGATCTCATGGGCGAGGTTGCGCACCAGTTCGCGATTGACCCGCACCGATTCCAGCATCCGGGACTCACGATCCAGCCGGATGCGCTGGTCGATCTCGCGAAACTCAAGCAATACCGCACCGACATCTGCGTCGGGCACCACCGCCACGCAGTGCACCGCAAGCGGATCGCGCCCGATGCGCTCCAAGGTGAGATCGAGCCGCTTCTGTTCGAAGGCCTGTGCTCTGGCGCCCGCCAATAGATCATCAATGACGGTGCCATTGACGAACTGTCGGGCGAACAGCGCGCCCTCCAGGACACGCACCGGCAGTTCGAACAACTGCTCGGCCGCCTGATTCAGAAAGCGGGCACGACCGACCTCATCGAGCAACACCACCGCACAGGCCAGCAGGTTCAAACCGGCGAGCCTGGAGGCGAGATGCTGGCGACGCTCCACCCCAGTGGGTGAACCCGGCAAAGACGACTGGGTCGGGAGCACGGCGGCCTGCCCGGTTGTCGAGGCCTTGGACGATGGACTGCGCTTTCGGGTTGCCATGAGCCGCCAGCGCGCGGTCAGTCACGCAGCGCGGCGATCTCGCGACGCAGCGACCCGATGCTGCTCTCGGTGCGGGCGATATCGTCCTTGAGGCGCTGGACGCGATCCAGGTAGCGCTGATAGTTGCGCTCATCGCCGCGACGCTCGGGCTCGCCCGCGTTGTACTCAGACTTCAATTCCGCAAGCCGCGACTCTTCCTTGCGCAGCTCATCATCGAGGATGCGACGCCGATCCATGTCACGGGAGCGCTGAACCTGGGATTCAACCCGCGGAAACCCGGCCGACGCACCGGGCGCCGAAGCCGTTCCCTGAGGCGAAGCCGCCGGACGACTC
>CAIXXI010000502.1 GCA_903923345.1 uncultured Burkholderiales bacterium
ACCCCGGGCGCTTCGCCGGTGGCATAGGCCGCACGCAGTCGACCCGGCGACAGCAGGGCGCGCACCACTGCACCCAGCGCATTGCCGCCGAAGGTGTCGGTCAGCCGCTCGAGCCAGGGCGGCACGTCCATGCGCTGCTCATCGGGCGGCAGTTTGGGGGCGACCTTCGGGTCGATGATCGCCCAGCCGATCACATAGACGAAGTACAGGAAGGCGAGGAAGAACCCGGGCACCATCGCCGCCGCGTACAGCTTGACCACCGACTGCCCGGCCACCGCCGCGTAGACGATGATCATCACCGACGGCGGGATCAGGATGCCCAGTGTGCCTCCAGCGGTGATCACGCCCGCGGCAAGCCGGGTGTCGTAGCCGGCCTTGAGCATCGGGCGCATGGCAATCACGCCCATCAGCACGACCACCGCACCGACGATGCCGCTGGCAATACCCCAGAAGGTGCACACCAGCAGGGTCGCCACCGCCAGCGACGCCGGCAGCCGGCGAAAGGACAGCTGAACCGCCTTGAACATCTTGTCGACCAGCGCCGCGCGCTCGATGACATAGCCCATCAGCACGAACAGCGGGATCGACAGCAACGTGTCGTTGGTCATGCCGCCGTAGGTTCGCTGCACCATCAGGTCGAAGACATGGTTGGACACCATGCTTTGAGCCGGATCGAAATAGGCGATGAAGCCGAACAGCATGCCCAGGCCCATCAGGGTGAAGGCTGTCGGAAAGCCCATCATGATCGCGACCACGATCAGTCCGAGCATGAGCAGACCCAGATATCCGCTGGTCATCGCGCACCTCCCTGGCCATGACCGGAATTCGGTTGGCCTGCTGCATTTTCAGCCGCACCGCTCAAGCGGCCGTGCGCCGCCTGCTCGATGTCCTGCACATTCTCGATCGCCGAGCGACGCGCCTCGTCGTCCACGAAGGTCGAGTGCTCGAGCTGGTCCTTGACCACATCGATCTCCTCGACGTCGGTGAGCCGCTCCGGCCAGGCGCCAGTCCGCAGACACACCACGCAGCGCACGACTTCGGCCACCCCCTGAAGCAGCACCAGTGCGCCGGCCAGCGGAATCACCGACTTGAACCAGTACAGCGGCGGCCCATTGGCGGTGATGCTCGAGTGCTCGCGAATCGCCCAGCTCGAGCCGGCGTAATCCCAACCGGCGTAGAGCAGCGCAATGATCCCGGGGAAAAAGAACAGAAAATAGAGCACGAGGTCGAAGCCGGCCTGACGGCGAGGCGACATCGATCCGTACAGAAAATCGCCTCGGACATGCCCGTCCTGCGCCAGCGTGTAGGCGCCGGTCAGCATGAACAGGGTTCCGTACATCATCACGCTGAGCTCAAAGCCCCACTGACTCGGGCTGTTCAGCGCATAGCGTCGGAACACTTCGGCGCAGACCAGCACGGTCAGCGCAATCAGCAGCCATGAAGCCGCCTTGCCGACCGCCGTACTGATCCGGTCGATGGTGAAGAGAAAGGATTGGGTCGTCATTGAATCATCCAGGCACCAGGCATCCTGCGGTGCATCAAGCAAACCGGCCGGGCACTGGGCCCGGCCGGATCATACGGTGAAGCGATCAGCTCAAGGCAGACAATCAGCCCTTCTTGCCGAAGTAGTGATTGAAGGCCATGCGACGGCTCACGTTGGTGTCCATATCCCAACGCACGGTCCGCTCAGCGAACGAGCGTTGCGACGCCACGATCTGCTTGAACAGAACATTGTCCTCGGCCTTCTTGGCGACCACTTCGTCGTAGATCTGCAGCTGCTTTTGCAGAACGGCGTCCGGGGTCTTGTAGAACTTCACGCCCTGCTTGGTCTGCAGCTCGGTGTAGTCCTTGGAATAGCGGTCGACCGCCTTCCAGGACATGTCGGCCGACGCAGCCTCGACTGCATTGTCGATGATCGCTTTCATCTTGGGCGGCAGCGCGTCGAGCTTGGCCTTGTTGAAGAGGATCTCGAACTGCTCAGCGTTCTGGTGATAGCTCTGCAGCATGCAGACCTTCGAGACGTCCGGAAAGCCCAGGATGCGGTCAGAGGTGGCGTTGTTGAACTCGGCCGCATCCAGCAGGCCGCGGTCCATCGCGGGGATGATTTCACCGCCCGGCAGCGCATTGACCGCCGCGCCCAGCGCGGTGAAGACGTCGATCGAGATACCGACCGTGCGGAACTTCAGGCCCTTGATGTCCTCGGCCTTGGAGACCGGCTTCTTGAACCAGCCCAGCGGCTGGGTGGGCATCGGGCCGTAGAGGTAGGAGTAGACATTGGCGCCGACGGCCTCATAGACCTTGCTCAGCAGCTCCTTGCCACCGCCGTACTTGTGCCAGGACAACAGCATGTTGGAGTCCATGCCGTAGGCCGGACCCGATCCCCACAGCGCGAGCGCATTGTTCTTGCCGTAGTGATAGACGAGCACGCCATGGCCGCCATCGAGCGTGCCCTTGGAGACCGCGTCGAGCAGACCGAATGCGGGAACGACCGAACCCGCCGGCAGCACTTCGATCTTCAGCTCGCCGCCGGTCATGTCATTGACCTTCTTGGCGAAGTCATTGGCGTATTCGTGGAAGATGTCTTTGGCCGGCCAGGTGCTCTGGAAGCGCAGAGAGGTGGTCTGCGCCTTGACGATGGCCGGAAAGCCCAGGGCGGCGACGCCCGAAGCGGCACCTGCGGTTGCGATGAATTTGCGGCGTTTGCCGAGGGTCGAATCC
The DNA here is from genome assembly GCA_903923345.1 of uncultured Burkholderiales bacterium. Taxonomy (GTDB): domain Bacteria; phylum Pseudomonadota; class Gammaproteobacteria; order Burkholderiales; family Burkholderiaceae_E; genus UBA4615. The sequence continues at coordinate 2,719 of CAIXXI010000502.1, forward strand.
ATGGAGTCTCCTGTGGTGGGAGCGGAATATTAGGCGCTCATGACAGGCTCGGGAGGATTTCCGAGTGCTCCACCCCGTCATTCGCGATAGAGAGCGGCGTCTTGCGACCGTTCAGAAAAAACCGACGCTGACCTGAAACAGCTTCTCCAGCCGTGGAATCATGCGGCGATTCGAGACAAAAACGATCACATGGTCTTCCGGCTCGACCACCGTGTCGTGGTGTGCAATCACCACCTCGAATTTGCCGGCACCGCGCTCTCGGACCATGGCGCCGATGATCGCACCCTCGGGCAGGTCAATCTGTTCGATGCGCCGCCCGACCACCTTGCTCGAGCGGGAATCGCCATGGGCGATGATTTCCAGCGCTTCGGCCGCGCCCCGGCGCAATGAATGCACGGCGACCACATCACCGCGGCGGATGTGCTTGAGCAGCTCGCCCAGGGTGGCCTGTGCCGGGACGATCGCAATGTCGATGCGCCCGCCCTCGACCAGATCGGCATAGGCCCGACGGTTGACCAGCGCGATCACCCGTGATGCGCCCATCTTCTTGGCCAGCAGCGAGGACATGATGTTGCCCTCGTCATCCGAGGTGAGCGCACAGAACAGGTCCATGTCGCGCACGCTTTCTTCTTCGAGCAGGTCCTCGTCGGTGGCATCGCCATGCAGGACCAGCACCGAGGCGGGCAATTCGGCGGCCAGCGCCTCGCAGCGCTTCAGATCGGACTCAATGACTCGAACATCCAGGCGTTCGGCCAGCCGTCGGGCCAGCCTCGAACCGATGCGACCGCCTCCGGCCAGCATCACCCGCTTGACCGGCCGGTCCATCTTGCGCAGTTCGGTCAGCACCGTCCGGATGTGCTCGGTGGCGGCCAGAAAGAACACTTCGTCGCCCGGCTCGATCAGGGTATCGCCGTCGGGGTAGATGGTGGTGTCGCCGCGAAAGATCGCCACGATGCGGGAATCGATGGTCGGCATGTGAGCGCGGATCTCGCGGATCGGGCGCTGCACGAGTTGCCCGCCGGCATAGGCCCGCACCGCGATCAGGCTGACCCAGCCGCCAGCGAATTCCAGCACCTGAAGCGCTTCCGGAAATTCCACCAGACGGGCGATCGTGTCGGTGACCGCCTTTTCCGGGACGATCAGATGATCGACCGAAAACGCGCCCTCACCGACCAGCTCGGGATGGTCCTGGAACTCGGAAGACCGCACCCGCGCAATCCGCGTGGGCACATTGAATGACTGCGCGGCCAGGTGGCAGGCGACCAGGTTGGTTTCGTCGCTGTGGGTGGTCGCAATCAGCATGTCCGAGTCTTCGGCAGCAGCGGCGCGCAGCACCGATGGCAAGGCGCCGTTGCCGGTCACCGTGCGCAGATCGAAGCGTTCCTGCAGGCTGGCGAGCCGGGCCGGATCGGTGTCGACCACCGTGATGTCGTTCTGCTCGGAGACCAGACTCTCGGCCAGCGATTCGCCGACCCGGCCTGCACCCAGGATGAGGATCTTCAAGTGTTCTTCATGATTGGACCTGTGCACCCCTGCGATAGGTGCCCTTCGACAGGTCGATGCCGAGCTGCTTGAGCTTGCGGTACAGGTGGGTCCGCTCAAGGCCGGTCTTTTCGGCCACCCGGGTCATCGAGCCGTGCTCGCGCGACAGGTGGTGTTCGAAATATGCCCGCTCGAATGCATCGCGCGCCTCGCGCAGTGGCAAATCAAGCGGCAACTCCCGGGCCGTGCCCGGTTGGCCATTGGGGCTTGCAACCGGCGCGGTCAGGAAGGTGGCCGCCGGGGACGCCAGCGCCATCGGCTGGCCCACCGGCATCAGGGTGATCGGACCGGAGCCGCCCGTCTGGGCCGCCATGGGCCGATACGACTGCGGCGCAACCGTGGGCATGGCGCGGGCGGCTGCCTTGGCGCGTCCACGCGCCAGCCCCTGCTCGACCGCCTTGAGCAGCTTTTGCAGCGAGATGGGTTTTTCCAGGAAATCGAGCGCGCCGATCCGGGTGGCCTCGACCGCGGTGTCGATGGTGGCATGGCCGGACATCATGATCACCGGCATGTCGAGCTTGCCCGCCGCAGCCCACTCCTTGAGCAGCGTGACGCCGTCGGTGTCGGGCATCCAGATATCGAGCAGAACCAGGTCGACCGGATTCAGTTCACGGGCCTCGCGAGCCTGTCGGGCGTTTTCAGCCAGCAGGACCGTGTGGCCCTCATCGCCGAGAATTTCGGACAGCAACTCACGGATGCCGATTTCGTCGTCTACGACCAGGATGTCTGCCATGGATTCCTTGCTCTTGACACGGTGTCAGGCGACCCTTAAGCGACCCGAGCGCTCAAGAGTGTTGTGCGCAAGCGTCAATTGTCGTCGCTTTTTACCAACTTAGTAAAGAGCAGGCTCACCGAGGCGCCTCGAACCTCCCCGTCTTCGTCGCTGACGTTGGCGACTTCGATGCGCGCACCGTGTTCTTCGACGATCTTGCGAACGATCGCCAGGCCCAGTCCGGTGCCCTTCGCCTTGGTCGTGACATAAGGCTCGAACACCCGGGCAATCGTGCCGGGCGCAAAGCCCTGGCCGTTGTCGGTGATGACCAGCCGCACGCCAGCGGTCTGACCAGCCCGCACCACCGATTCGGTGCGGATGTCGATGCGCCGATCCGGCTGGCGCTCGGTCGCCTCCAGGGCGTTCTTGATCAGGTTGAGCACCACCCGGCGCAGCTGCGTCATGTCGCCCAGGATGGCCGGCAAGTCGGACTCCAGCTGCAGGTGCAGCGCCCCTGCGGCATCGAGCGGCGCATACAGGTTCACCACATCGCGCACCAGGCGGTTGAGCAGCATCGGTGCGATCCGGGCGGCCGGCAGCCGGGCGTAGTCGCTGAACTCGTCGACCATCAGCTTGAGCGCACCGACTTGCTCGACGATCGTGCGCGAGCTTCGGGTCAGCAAGTCGGACTCGGCCTGCGGCAGCTTGTCGGCAAGCCGATGCTGCAGCCGCTCGGCGGCGAGCTGGATCGGCGTCAGCGGGTTCTTGATCTCGTGCGCCAGGCGGCGCGCCACCTCGCTCCAGGCCACCTCACGCTGCACCGACACCACTTCGCTGACATCGTCGAAGACCAGCAGCCAGTCCTGCTGCGGGTGCGGCAGGCGTGCGCCGCGCGCCAGCAGGGTCAGGGCTGGAAAGGCATCCGCACCTTCGCGTGCTTCGCGTCGCAGCGCCAGTTGTCTCTGCCAGGCGCGCTGCGAGCCGTCTTCCAACTCGGCAAAAGCCTCCATGACCGGCAAGGCTGCATCGCCCAGCCGAGGCAGCTGCTCGATGGACAGGCCGATGAGCGATCCGGGCTGCGCCTCCAGAATGCGTTCGGCACCGACATTGGCCTGCGTCACCCGAAAAGCCTGATCGAGCACGATGACGCCGGTGGTGAGGTTGGCCAGCACGCTGGCCAGCCGCGCGTTGGCGCGTTCCAGCTCGTTCTGGTTGCGCTCGACCAGCGCCCGGGCCTCCTCGAGCTGACGGGTCATCGCATTGAACGACTGGGTCAGCACGCCCAGCTCGTCGCGACCGGAATAGTCCTTCACCGGCCGAAAGTCGCCTTCGGCCACCGCCCGTGTCCCGGCGGCGAGCATGGCCAGCGGTCCGGTCATCCAGCCGGCCAGCAGGAACGACGCGGCAATCGCCGAGAACACCGTCAGCAGCAGCGTCACCGTCATCGTGATCCGGAAGATGCGCTTGAGGCCGGCCCGGTTGATCGACAGCTCCTGATAGTCGCGCCAGCCCTGCTGCACCGCCTCGGCATTGCCGGCCAGACTCTGCGGTACCGGCGACAGCAGCTGCAGCAGGCGCATGTCCTCGCCGAACTGGCCGGCACCTGGAATGCTCTGCAGCACGCGCAGCTTCAGGCCGCGCGGTTGGTCCGCATCCCCTTCGACCTGCTCGATGCCGGCAAAACCCCGTCCCGCCCGGGCCTGGCGCAACACCGACGGGGGCGGCAGATCGGGCAGCAGCCGGCCGAATTCACCGCCACTGGCGGCGACGATCCGGCCATTGGACGAGATGATCAGTGCTTCGCGGATGCCCGCACGCTCGCGCATCCGGTCCATGGTCGCAGCCAGTTGACCCTGGGGCAGACCGGCCAGTTCAGACGCCATCGAGCGGGCCTCCGACTGCAGGTCGGTCAGCAGGGAATCCAGCGAGGCCCGACCGAGCGTCAACCCGGATTCGAGTGCCCGCTCCATCGGCACGTCGTACCAGGACTCGACCGAGCGGCCCAGAAACTGCACCGCAACCAGATAGATCAGCAGAACCGGCGCCAGGGTCATGCCGGTGAACACCAGCGCGAGCCGGGCCATCAGCCGGGTGCCGAACAGGCCTGATCGCCAGCGTTGCCAGAGCCTGCGGGCCAGTACAGCCGCCAGCAGCAGCAGGCCCAGTCCGATCGCCACATTCAGCCCGAGCAGCAGCTCATAGTGACGCTCGAGGAAGCGGTCATTGCCGCTGGCCAACGCAAGCAGCGTCAGCAGCACCGCGCCCATCGCGGTCGAAATGAACAGCGCATAGCGCAGCGCGTTGGTCACGGCGCGCTTCTCGGAGTCTCCAGCTTCAGCGCGAATCGCTTCCATTCCGATGCGGGGGTCCAGTTCCGGTTGGTGATCGCGGTGACCTGAAACGACTTGGGCAACTGATCGGTGTCCAAGATCGGAGAGCACACGTCTGAACTCCAGTCACCGGCTATGATCTCGTATGCCGTCTTCTGCT
>CAIXXI010000503.1 GCA_903923345.1 uncultured Burkholderiales bacterium
CGAAAAACTGATGAAACATCTGTCCCACGGGGCTCTTCAGGAAGGCGACCCCACCCGAATGGCCGGGGCAGTGCCAGGAATAGGAGCCGTCGTTGGCGTAATGAACCAGCGCCTTGAAGAACGGCGGCGCCAATGAGTTCATGTAGTTGGTGGCTTCACGAATGATGTAGCGGGCCACGAACTCCGGCGTGTCCTCGAACATGTGGATGAAGCCGTGCAGTTCCTTGAGGATCTCGTTCGGAATGTGCTGGGAGGTCCGGGTCTCGCCAAACAGGAAGATCGGGATGTCTGCGTTGCGCAGCCGGGTGACATGGATGAACCGGCGCAGGTCCTGGATCGCCTTGCTCTCGGGGCCTTCCTCGTTGATCTCTTCATCGTCGATCGAAACGATGAATGCCGAGGCGCGCGCGGCCTGGTTGGCCACCATGGTGACGTCGACATACGTGAAGCCGCCGACCACCTCGGTGCCCTGCTCCTCGATCGCCTTGGCCAGGGCGCGAATGCCCAATCCACTGGCCGACTCGGCCTTCCAGTCTTCGTCGATGATGATGACGGGGAATCGGAATTTCATGGTGCAGGCTCTCCGTGGCAAGGGACCACACCCGGCTGGCATGGCGTCGAACGGCCGGAAGTAGAACATACTTCGAGCGGGTCCTGTCACCGCACGGGCAGAACCCCTCGCCGCTGGCCCGGCGTGCGCCCCAGTCTGGTGCCGAATCGATACTGTTTGCCGATGCCCATCTCGTTACAGGACAAGCTCGTCGTCGCGATTTCCTCGCGTGCCCTCTTCGATTTCGAAGAGGAGAACCGGCTCTTCGAACACGCGAAAGACCATGACTACATGGCGCTTCAGATGCAACGGCTCGAAGTGCCCGCGCTGGCTGGCTGCGCACTGCCGCTGGTGCGAAAGCTGCTCGCTTTCAACCGCCCGGAGCGTCATCGGGTCGAAGTCGTGATCCTGTCGCGCAATGACCCGGCCAGCGGCATGCGGGTCTTCCGGTCGGTGCGCCATCATGGGCTGGCCATCGAACGCGGCGTTTTCACCCGGGGGCGCGCGCCCTATGCCTACCTTCAGGCGCTGGGCGCGCATCTGTTTTTGTCGGCCAACGAAGACGATGTGCGCGGCGCGCTGGCAGCCGGCTTTCCGGCTGCGCGGGTGTACCCCGATTCAGCGCGAGCGGGCGGATCTCACCCCGACGAGGTTCGGATTGCCTTTGACGGCGACGCAGTGCTGTTCTCGGATGAAGCCGAGCAGGTCTTTCAGGATCAGGGGCTGGATGCGTTCCAGCATCATGAGTCCTCGAAAGCCACAACGCCGCTGATGCCGGGCCCGTTCAAGCCCTTGCTGCAGGCACTGCATGCTTTGCGCAACGAAGCGCAAGACGAGATGCGCATCCGAACCGCCCTGGTGACCGCCCGAAGTTCACCGGCTCATGAGCGCGCGGTGCGAACACTGATGGCCTGGGATGTCGAAGTCGACGAAGCGATGTTTCTGGGTGGGCTGGACAAGGCGCCGTTTCTGAAGGCATTCGAGCCGGACTTCTTCTTCGACGACCAGACCCGGCATTGCGACCTGGCGGCCGAAGCCGCGCCAACCGGCCATGTCGTGCACGGCGTGGCCAATCGGACCATCTGACTGGTCCTGATCGTTTGCGCCCGGGTCGTTGCGGCTTGGGTTCAGCGCTTCTTCAATGCTGCAAAGGCGGCCTGCATGGCGGTCTGGGAGTCGCCTGCCTTGCCACCTCCTGAACCCGAGCGGTCGGGCCGCGCTGCCGCACCACCGCGAGGACCCGCATCGCCTGCGCCACGTTGGCCAGGATTGCCTGAACCGGGGCGATTCGAGGCTGATCGGGGGGGCGTTTTGGCACCCGGTTCGTCGGCCAGGCGCAGGGTGAGTGCAATGCGCTGGCGTTGCAGATCGACCTCAAGCACCTTGACCTTGACCAGCTGGCCCGCCTTGACCACTTCGCGCGGATCACGCACGAATCGATCCGACAGCGCCGACACATGGACGAGCCCGTCCTGATGCACACCAATGTCGACGAAGGCACCGAAGTTCGCAACGTTCGTCACCACGCCTTCCAGGATCATGCCGGGGGTGAGGTCGGAGACTTTCTCGACGCCCTCGCGAAATGACGCGGTGACGAACTCGCCGCGCGGGTCGCGTCCCGGCTTTTCAAGCTCACTGAAGATGTCCAGCACGGTCGGCACACCGAAGGTCTGATCGGTGAAGCTCTCGGGTGAGAGGCCTTGCAAGGCGCCGCGCTGACCAATCACCGAATCGGCTGGCTTGCCGAGCCGGAACAGGATGCGCTGTACCACCGGATAGGCCTCGGGATGGACCGCTGATGCGTCCAGGGGATTGTCGCCACCCCGAATTCGAAGAAAGCCGGCGGCCTGCTCGAAGGTCTTGTCACCCAAACGCGGCACCTGTCGCAGCGCGTCCCGGCTTGCAAACGGGCCTTTGGAATCGCGGTGCTCGACGATGCGCTCGGCCACCGCAGCACCCAGCCCGGAGACCCGCGCCAGCAGCGGCGCAGACGCCGTGTTCAGGTCGACACCGACCGCATTGACGCAATCCTCGACGACCGCATCGAGGCTTCGGGCCAGCTCCCGCTGATCGACGTCATGCTGATATTGACCGACCCCGATCGACTTGGGATCGATCTTGACCAACTCGGCCAGAGGATCCTGCAGGCGCCTGGCAATCGAAATCGCGCCTCGAAGGCTGACGTCGACTTCCGGAAATTCGCGTGCTGCAAACGCCGAAGCCGAATAGACGGATGCGCCCGCCTCCGAGACCGTCGCCTTGGTCAGGCGCAGCTCAGGGTGGCGCTTTTGCAGATCAACCGCCAGGCGATCGGTCTCTCGGGAGGCAGTACCGTTGCCAATCGCAATCAGCTGGGCCTGGTGACGCGCCGCCAGCTTGGCCAGCGTATTGATCGAGCCGTCCCAGTCGCGACGCGGTTCATGCGGAAAAATCGTGGCGGTTTCCAGAAGCTTGCCGGTCATATCGACCACGGCGACTTTCACTCCGGTTCGAAGACCCGGATCCAGGCCGATCACCGACTTGGGGCCCGCTGGCGCGCCCAGCAGCAGGTCCTTGAGATTGGCGGCAAACACGCGGATCGCCTCGGCCTGCGCCTGCTCTCTCAACTGGGAAAACAGATCAGACTCGAAGTGCAGTTGCAGGCGAACCCGCCAGCACCAGCGCAGGGTGTCGGCCAGCCATTTCTCGCAAGCACTTGCATCGGCCGACAGGGCCCGCGCCAGATCGACCGCTCCCGCAAGGCGTGCCACGCACGGATGGGGCAGCAGCGCCTCGCGCTCTTCGCCCAGACCGAGGGCCAGCGTCAGCACACCCTGCTGACGGCCTCGGAACAGGGCCAGAGCTCGATGCGACGGAACGCTTCGAATCGGCTCGGCATGGTCGAA
>CAIXXI010000504.1 GCA_903923345.1 uncultured Burkholderiales bacterium
CGCGCTGGCATCGAGCACACGGCGCAGGAAGTCGCCGAGCTGGTCGAGGCGATCGTGCGCTTGAAGCCTTTTCCGGATGTGCCCGAGGCCCTGGCTCGGATGCGCACTCGCTACAGGCTTGCGGTGCTGTCAAACGGTGACCCGGACATGCTCGAGGCGGCACGGGCGCACCATCAGGTGCCATTTGATGCGGTCATCTCTGTGGCGCAGGCCGGTTCGTTCAAGCCGCATGTCGTGACCTATTCCACCGCAGCAAGACTGATGGGCGTTGAGATGCATGAAGTGCTCTTCATTGCCAACCACGCCTTCGACTGCATTGGAGCCAAGTCAGCCGGCATGAGAACCGCCTTCATTGATCGGCGAGCAAGGCCTTTCGGCGGCACACCGCATCAGCCGGATATCGTCGTGACTGACATGCAGTCACTCGCGGTTCTGCTCGCCCCCTGAGGGCTGTGCGCCACCTGGCGTGACGTTCAATCGTCGATTTCGACGGATTCAAAGGCGATGTTGCGGCCTTCGATTTTTCGGCCATCGCGGCCGAAATGCGAGTGAGAGACACCTTGAGGCGTGCTTCGATACCAGCGCTGCATGCGGGCAGCCGCTTCGATTGCAGCTGAAGGGTCGAGAATCGAGACGAGCGAGAACGGGGTGTGAGTCGCGTTGTCGGTGTCTTCGATGACGTCTTCAAAAGTGGCTTGCATGGTCGTCTCTCCTGGGTTCGAGTGGTGCGCCGAGCGCATGAGACGAATCTAATGGTGACGCTCAGGCGCTGCCATCGTTTCCGACCCATTTGCGCTGAGTGGCTTTTCCAGTCCGATGACCGGCAGGTCAACGTCGAGAAATCAGGCTGCTCCGTGTGCGGCAGTCGACAGACATGAAAAAGGCGCGCTGATCGCGCGCCTTGAGGAGTGTCTGGTCGAGTCGGCTCAGGCGAGCAGCGCCCGAGCCACGATGCCGGCCTGAATCTCCGCTGCACCCTCGAAGACATTCAGGATGCGCGCATCCACGAGCACGCGACTGATCCGGTATTCCATTGCATATCCGTTGCCGCCGTGGATTTGCGCGGCATTGTCGGCACATGACCAGGCGACCCTTGCCGCGAGCAGTTTGGCCATGCCGGCTTCGAGGTCGCAGCGGCGTCCTGCATCTTTCTGGCGAGCGGAGAACAGGGTGAGCTGGCGGGCGATCATGATCTCGACAGCCATCCAAGCCAGTTTGTCGGACACCCGCGGAAATTCGACGATCGGACGTCCGAACTGATGTCGATCACAGGCGTAGCTCAGACCCAATTCCATCGCGCTTTGGGCCACGCCGACCGCGCGGGCCGCCGTCTGGATCCGGGCGCTCTCGAAGGTCTGCATCAACTGTTTGAAACCATGGCCCTTGACGCCGCCCAGCAGGGCGGTATCCGGAATCTCATAGCCGTCGAACCCGATCTCGTATTCCTTCATGCCCCGATAGCCCAGCACTTCGATCTCGCTGCCGCTCATGCCTTCCGCCGGAAACGGGTTGGCATCGGTGCCGCGGGGCTTGGGCACCAGGAACATCGACAGTCCCTTGTAGCCGGGCTGATCACGATCCGTGCGGGCCAGCAGTGTCATCAGATCGCTTCGCGCACCGTGCGTGGTCCAGGTCTTGTTGCCGTGTATGCGCCACACCGGCTGGTCGTCTGCCGAATGGCCCGGTTCGGCACGGGTTCGAAGCGAGGCCAGATCAGAGCCTGTATCGGGCTCGGTGAATGAGGCGGTCGGGATGGTGGTGCCCGACATCAATCCAGGCAGCAGCGCCTTTTTCTGGGCCTCTGTGCCATTCAGCAGAATGAGCTCACACGCAATCTCGGTGCGGGTGCCAAGCGATCCGAGGCCGATCCAACTGCGCGACAGCTCCTCAGTGACGACGCACATGGCGATCTTGCCCATGCCTGAGCCGCCCCAGGCCTCCGGGACCGTCAGACCAAACACGCCGAGTTCGCCGAGTTCTGCAATGATTGAATCGGGAATCAGATCATTGCGCAGATGCCAGCCATGGGCTGCCTCGGCATGGTCATCCGACCACCTGCCGAATTGGGTCCGGATTTCAGCCAGCGCTGGGTCCTCATAGCCAGGATTGCCGAAATAGCGCACGGCGCGACCCTGAGAGATCAACTCGGTGATCCGGCTTCGAACAACGGGTGAAAAGCCATTCAGCCGCAGCGTCTTCACGTCAGGATCAGTGAGGAAAGCCTCAACCGCTTGACCGTCGCGATCGATCAGTTCGGGTCTGAAGATCTCGCCCTGGCTCATCGGCAATCCACCGGCGAGCTGGGCCAGATATTCACCGAAGGCGGATTGAAGGATCAGCGATTCAAGCTCCTCGCGGGCACCGGTTTGCTGCAAGCGCTGCGCCCACCCGAGGGTCTCGCGCAATGCTCTGACATAGGTCGCAGCCCAGGCAAAGCCATGCGCCCGGGCCTGCTCACGATTCAGGGCGTCATCGGTGCCGTCGCGGGCAAGTCTCGCCTGAAGTTGTGAACGCAGCTCTTGAAGAAGGCGGTCTGCTGCCAGCAAGGCGCGCTCACAGCTGGTATCGAGACCGTCGATCAGGGCTGAGGACAGGGCGTCCTGCATGGGAAGAGATTCGGGTTTGTTCATGACGATCACTTAAAAATTCAATCAGGTTGATGGCTGTTTTCCGCCGAGGATGCCTTCGGCTTGAAGTGATGCGGTTCGAGCTTCGCTGAGATTCAGGACGTCTTGCATCACCTGAGCGGTATCTGCGCCGATGATCGACGCGGGTGAGACCGGTGTGCGGGCCGATCGACTGAATGACAGCGGCGAACCGGTGGTGAGGAAGCGTCCGTAGCCTGGGTGCTCGATTCGGCGAAACATCGGATTGGATTCTGAGACGCGAGGATCTTCAGCCAGCATTTGCTGGAAAGTGCGGTACGGCCCCCAGAGCAAAGAACGGTCGGTGAATGCCTGTGCGACCTGCGCCAGGGTTCGTTCAGAAAACCAGGGCCTGAAGACCGCCGAAATCAGCTCTCGAGCCTTCCAGCGCCCCTCTTCGGTCTCGAGGGTGTGGCCCAGTGCGTTGGCTGCAGCAGTGAGTCCCGATTCGAGGCCCAGCGCGCGAACCAGCGCTTTCCATTGCCGGTCGCTGATGGCAACGACCATCACATGGCGTGCGTCCGAGGTGACGAAGGCATCGCCGTAAGCGCCGTACAAGAAATTGCCGTCTGCGTTGCGCGAGCTGCCGTTGACCTCCACATCGGCGACATAGCCCAGGTTGGCTGCGGTTGCAAAGGCGATATCCGCCAGCGTGAGGTTGACCAGTTGCCCTTCGCCAGTGAGTCTGCGATGGCGTTCTGCTGCAAGGATGGCAGTTGCCAGTGTCATCCCGGCCAGCATGTCCCAGGCGGGAAGAACATGGTTGACCGGCTGCTGCCCGTCGCCCGTAATCAGTGGAAACCCGGCTGCGCAATTCACCGTGTAGTCGACTGCATTCGCTCCATCCGGTGAACCGCTGAGTTGCACCATGATCAGATCGGGTCGGCGCGCACTGAGTGCCTCGTAGCCGAGATCGCCGTCAACGCCCAGGTTCGTGAGGAAGATGCCACTTGCTGCGCCAGGGGCGGTGATGAGGTCTTGCATCAGGGCGCGTCCCTGAGGGGCTCGGGGATTGATCTCGACCGAGCGCTTGCCATGATTCAGGGAGGCCCAATACAGGCTGTTGCCGCGTTCATTGATGGGCAGGCGCTTGGAATCGATGTTGCCGCCCGGCGGATCAATGCGGATGACATCTGCGCCGAGCTGCGCCAGAGCCAGTCCGCAGGAAGGCGCTGCGACGAAGGCAGAAAATTCGACGATGCGAAGACCCTGCAGGGGAGCGGCGCCAGGGAACGCAGATCGGTCAAGTGTCGCGGTCGACATGCTCAGAACATCCTGTATGCCAGTGCCAGCAGGGCGGTGTAGTAGGTCCGATCACGCACGATCGGAGAATCGGCTGCTTCGCCGAGCAGCCTGCCGACGCTGGCCCCGCCGATCACAATCCAGCGTTCATTGATTGCATGATTGGCGCTGATGCCGGTTTGGATATTTCGGAAACCGGCGCCGGGCGCGTAAGGCGCATAACCGCTTGCCAGGGATTGTTGATCATCGACGCCGTACCAGGTTTGCTGAGACTTCGAATTGGCTGCCGTCGCGAAGACAAAGGCCGTCATGAAGGTTGTCGGAGCGAGCATGGTGTTATACCGGGCGCCGATGTCGAGCTCGCCGCCGCGACCGCCCGCCCGAACATTCGCACCCACCGTCCAGTTCCTCGACAGGTGCTGGGTCAGGTATGCGCTGGCTTCGACGCCCCAGTCGATGTCGCCCATTCCACGCAGCGCGGAGGCGTCGGCCTCTCGTCGTCCGAATTGAGGAATGACACGGATTCCCGCCTGAGTGGCGAGGGTATTGACGAACGAATACCCGACTCCGGTCCCGGTGCTGGCGAAAAATCCATTCTTGTTGGCGTAATCGATGAGGGGCAACACGGTCAGGACACGGTCTTCAGCGCCCAGGTAGGCTGGCCGGGATATTGCGCTGACGCCAAGCAGGAGGCGGCTGTCGCCCGGGCCCACCGGTGGGAGGCTGACGATGCCCTGATACTGTGCGGCAGCTGGCAGTGCAGTGAACATCAAGGCGCCGGCGAGTGCGCTCAGGGCTGTGCGTCTGGTCATGGGAAGATTGATCCTGTCGTCGTCGAAAGGGCGGACAGCATGTCCGTTCAGGCGTCAATTCCATCACAAAGTGGGAGACCCGGTTGCCGTAGCATGATTGGCATCGATTTTCATGACCTGCATCCACTCTGGGTTTAGAAAGCCTGCCGTGTCCGGATCAAACCGTTTCGACCTCTTTGCCCGGACCCGGGAGTCGCTCGGACAGCACCTCAGCGAAGTGCTGACAGAGGGCCTTCCAGCACTGGCAGATGCCTTGGCTCAGTCAGCCATTCGATCCGACTCTCCGGTTGCCCGCGATGCACTGATGAACGCCGCACGAGTGCTTCGAACTGACGTTCGAGGCCGGGTGAAAAGCGCCATTTCGACGCTCAATGACCTGACGTTTCGTTTGCTGGAGTTGAATCAGTCCAAAGGTCGGGTCGATGATTCCGCGTGGCTCAGCCTGCTTCCAGAGCGGGAGCTCGAGCTGCAAATCCTCGCAGATGAACTCGCCAATGCCATCCAGGAGCAGATTGGCGACGTTTATCCAGGCTGGCTCAAGCGCATTGAGCAGCTGACACTTCAGGCAGCCAGCGAAACTCGCGTGCCATTCGGGGCAGCAACGATTGCAGCAGCATCGCTGTCTGCGCTTGAGCCGGTCACAGCCGAACGTTCACTGCGCACCTCCGTTCGGATTGCGGTGCTCGAGGAACTGGCGCCCAGACTGGCCGGCGCCATCAGGCAAACCGATATTTGGCTTGAGGCCCAGGGTGTCTTGCCGAGTGAAGCAGCCACCCGATCGTTCACTGATGAGGCGAGCGCGGCGGCTTCAATCGAACCAGAGTTTGCCCGGCCAATGGGTGCAGTGGCCAGGGTCCCAAGAGATGGCGTACCGGAGCGCCAGACCGCCCAACCGATCAGCGCTGCATTGAGGGCCTCGAACACGCTCGGATTTCAGCCTTTGTCCATGATTGCACCGGGTGAGCCGGACATACAAAGGGCGGCCAGTCTGCCTCGCCCGTTTCAGCTCGCTGAGGATGCAATCGACTTTGCGGCTCGCCATGGAGTCGAGCCCTACAGTCGAGAGGCGCGTCGCCTGTACTTTCTCGAGCCGCGCGCTCAGATGCTCCGGATGGGCGCATCGCCGGAGCAGATGGCCGTGCTCGATCTGGTGGCCGGTCTTTTCGATCAGGTGTGCGACGATTCGAAAATTCCGCCTGCAGCCCGCGGCTTGATCTGGCGGCTGCAGCAGCCGGTCGCGGTCCTTTCGATGCTGGATGCCGGATTTCTGGGAGACAGCCGCCGATCTCTGCGCGATCTGATCGAGGCGATTGCCTCGATCTCAACGACGTATGGCGAAGAGCTCGAGCAGCAAGGCGAGGTGTTCCAGCGGCTCGAAACCAGCGTGCGGGCACTCGAAGTCATGGCACACACGCTTCAAGCGCGGGCGCTCGCCATCGGTATCCACATCGGGCGTGAGTATGGGCGCGCGGCGGAGGGCGTCAAAACCTTGCTTTCGAAGCTGACGCGGGAGCGCCAGGCGGTGCTTGCTTCGCCGAATCACGGCAATCGCAGGAACATGTCGCGCCGCCCGAGCCCGGAGATGGAAGAAGCGGTCACGCAGCGGCTCGAGCGGGCGTTGCGCGAGCGACTGTCTCGAGCAGAGGTGCCGGATTCGATTCAGGAGTTCCTGTTGGCGGTTTGGCTGCGACACCTGCGAACCGCAGTGCTTCGCGATGGTGAAAACAGTCCCGAGTTCAAGCAGGCGATGCAGGTGGTTGACGATCTGCTGTGGACACTTGACGCGTCCGGCCCTGGGCTCAGTCGCAAGCAGCTCGCCAATCGGATTCCGCCTCTGATTCGCACCTTGAGGCAAGGCGTTCAGGCTGTTGGAGCCCGTCAGGAGGAATACCAGCCCTTTCTCGACACATTGTTCCTGATGCATCTTCGAAAGATGCAGAAAGTGCCGCAGCCGAGCCCTGAATCGCAGACATCCAAGGCTTCCGAGGGTTCAACTGATCTGCAGCAGGTCAGTACTGGATCGGTCGCTGAATTGAGCCAGGACGACCCGCCGACCATCTGGCTCGATGATTCGTTGCAGGCCGGTCCGCGCAATGGGGTACAGCAGGATCGAGGCATTGACAGTGGCTTAGTCCATCGAGGTGATCCGATGGTTGTTGAGTCTGTGCTTGCAGTGGGTCGCTCGTCCAGTCCGGAAGACACCGTGATGGTCGCGGACGACGAACGATTGCCCTCCGTCCTGGCGAGTGTCGATCTCAACGATTTTCCGCCGGCTCCGAGGCGTTTGCAGCTGCGTCCTGACGAGCTTGCGGTGACGCTGCGGCTTGGCGATTGGCTGGAAATGGACGGACGAGGCGGTGAGATGCAGCAGGTCAAAGTGGCCTGGCTGAATGGTGGGCGGACTGTGGTCTTGTTATTGCGCCGCCAGGATCGTCGGGTGGTCTCTCTTCAGATGGGCGAGCTTCAGCGTCGGTTTGCGAACCGTCAGGCCTGGATGATCGTCTGACCGACTGTGTGGGGTGATCTACGGCTTAGCCTGCGCCAGAAGAGAAGGTCACGATGTGATCCGCGGCGAAGCGAATGCCGATGGGTAAGCCTATCCGGTGATCGTGGTGGCTTGGTACCAGCGCGAGCAAACGCTGCCCGCTGGGCAACTCGAGTGTGTAGAGAAATTGGGCCCCCCGGAATGCCTTGCGAAGCACGATGGCCTGGACCGGGCTGGCATCATCGTGCACCACATCATCGGGTCGCAATAACACGACCAACTCGCCGTTTGCATCAGCACAAGACTCCGCCTGAAGCCGATCCGCATCCTGATCGATGGGCAAAGCCCCCAGCTCGACCTCAATGAACGCACCGTTGGGTGAATCGATCAGACGACCTGGCAGGAAAACGCCCATCCCGACGAAATCGGCCACGCTTCGCGAGGCAGGATGGTGATACAGGCGATAGGCTTCGTCCCACTGAGCGATCCGCCCGTTTTCCATGACGCCGATCGTATCGGCCAGCGCAAAGGCCTCGTACTGATCATGCGTGACCAGGAGGGTGGTGGTTCCGTGTTGCTTCAGGATGTCACGCAGCTCCAATGCGAGGTGCTCGCGCAGGTCAGGGTCAAGGTTTGAGAACGGTTCATCCAGCAGCAGCACGGCAGGCGAGGGTGCCAAGGCCCGAGCGAGTGCAACTCGCTGCTGTTGGCCGCCCGACAGTTCATGCGGAAACCGTGCGCCGTGAGAAGTCAAGCCAACCAACTCCAGCATCGCCTTCACGCGGTTCTCGCGCTCGGCTGCGCTGATACGACGCAAACCGAACGCCACGTTTTCGGCCACGTCGAGATGTGGGAACAAGGCGTAGTCCTGAAAGACCACCCCAACGCCGCGCCGCTCCGGGGCAAGGACCGACGAGCGGGTCGACACCACTCGTCCCCCGATCTGGATCTGGCCTTCATCAGGGCGAATGAATCCGGCCAGTGCTCGAAGTGCGGTGGTCTTGCCGCTGCCTGAACTGCCCAGCAGACAGCCGATCTCGCCGCTCTGAAGGGCGAAGCTCAAGCCGGACAGAATCTGCACCATGCCAGCGTCGCCACGAAGTGCGATCGAAAGGCCTTCGACACTGAGCGACGGCGGGGCACTGGGTCCTGCGGCGGAAAAAGGGTGTGCAGCCATTCAGTCTGAATTGGACGGGTTTCACTGGCTGCGCGGTTCGGCGCGGACAGGCAATTGCAAATGCCTATAATTCGCATCTGCATGAAACCCGATTCTAGCTTGAGAGATGCTGTCGACTCCCGACCCGCCGGCCATGGCGTTCGGACGCCCCTGGACTGGCTGGTGGTCGCGATCGCGCTCTTCATTCTGGCGCCGCTCGTGGCCTTGGCCTGGGTGGCCTTCAGCGGTGCTAATTCAGATTCAATCACCCATCTTCTCGACACAGTGCTGCCGCGCTACGCGTTGACATCCGCCGCGTTGCTCGCTTTGGTCATCCTGTTTGTGTTGCTGCTGGGGGTCGGCGCAGGTTGGGTCGTCGCCGCATACGACTTCCCGGGCCGCAGCCTGCTGGAGGTCTGCATGATTCTGCCGCTGGCGATGCCGGCGTTCGTGCTGGCATACGCATATACCGACTTTCTCGATCCAAGCGGTCCATTGCAGGCCGGACTGCGGCAAATGACTGGCTGGTCGATCGGACAGTACTGGTTTCCGACGGTGCGCTCGTTACCAGGGGCTGCTTTTTTGCTTGCTCTGGCTTTGTACCCTTATGTCTACATGCTGGCACGCAATGCGTTCGCGGAGCGAAGCGAGTCGCTCGGTGAGGCAGCCCAAAGTCTCGGGGTTTCGGGTCTTCAGGTCTGGTGGCGAGTGGCGTGGCCGGTGGCGCGTCCAGCGGTTGTGGCGGGTCTGGTACTGGTCAGCATGGAGACGCTTGCTGACTTCGGGACGGTCAGTTTTTTTGCGGTTGATACTTTTACTGCCGGGATATACCGAGCTTGGCAAGGCATGGGCGACCGCTCGACGGCGGCCATGCTGTCTTTGGCATTGCTGATCGTGGTCTTGTCGTTGCTGGCCCTGGAGCGTCGACAGCGAGGCCGCATGGCCTTTCATGCGCGATCGGCACGCAAGGCCGCCGTCAGAAGGCTTTCGGGATGGTCCGGCGCGATGGCATGTTTGGCTTGTTCGATTCCCGTTCTATTCGGGTTTGTGATCCCGGCCTGTCTGTTGATTCAGGCGGCGATCACTCATTCTGCGAGCCTCGATCTGCGCCATCTCATCTGGGCGGGTAACAGCGCCATGCTTTCGGCGATTGCGGCGTGCCTGATCGTACCGATGGCACTGTGCGTGAGCTACGCCGTTCGCTTGACCTCAACGCGCTGGACTGCCGGACTCGCTGCAATCGCGGGTGCTGGTTATGCCGTGCCAGGCATTGTGCTGGGTGTTGGCTTGTTGGCGGTCGTGGGTTCCGCAGATCAATTGATCAGTCGTTTCGGTGGTGGCACTTTTCTGTTGGGTGGGACAATTGCCGCGGTCACATATGCCTACTGCGTGCGTTTTTTTGCCGTCGCCCAGCAAGGGCTCGACGCTTCACTCAAGCGCATCAGTCCGTCTATGGACGCCAGTGCAAGGACGCTGGGTGCAAGCCCGATTGAAATGTTGCGCCGAGTGCATTGGCCGATGTTGAGACCGAGCGTGGCGACCGCAGCGCTTCTGGTCTTTGTGGACTGTCTCAAGGAGCTGCCTGCAACTCTGGTGCTGCGGCCCTTCAACTTCGACACGCTCGCAGTGGTGGCATACCAATTTGCTTCTGATGAGCGTCTGGCCGAGGCAGCGGTCCCTTCGCTCGTCATTGTGCTGGTCGGACTTTTGCCCGTGCTGGTGCTTGCCAGGAGCTTTCGACTGATCGGTTCTCGTTCCGATCAAGCGCCAATCGCGCCGCAGCGCCCGGTTAGCGCAGGGATCGCTGCAACAAGGGCCAAAGCAGCGTGACCCAGGTAGCGAGGGCAAGAATCAGCGCAATCATGACTGCAGCGCTGCCCAGATCCTTCGCACGCTTGGACATCTCATGACGCTCGACGCCCACCCGGTCGACGACGGCTTCAACGGCCGAATTCAGCAGCTCGATGACCAGTACAAGGACCAGCGAGCCAATCATCAGCAGTCGGTGAACGGCCTCAAGCGGCACGAACAATGCGACCGGGATCAATATCGCGCAGACAAACAGTTCCTGGCGAAATGCGGACTCTTCATTCCAGGCGATGCGCAGTCCGGAGGCTGAATAGCGCAAGGCGCCTTGCAGTCGTGAAAGGCCCCCGTGGCTCTTGAACGGGCTTCGGGTTTCCAATCGATTGGCCTCCGAGCGTCAACTGCGCGGTCGGCGCAGTCGATCAGGTCACGGCAGGTTGTGTGACCGACTCGGAAGGCGGCGACTCAACCGGCACACCGAACGCATTGGGCGCCCAGTGAATGATTTCCAGGCGGCCATCAAGTGTTTCCACCAGAGCGGTCAGACTTTCAACCCAGTCGCCATCATTGCAATAAAGGATGCCGTCGATGTCGCGGATTTCTGCCTTGTGGATGTGGCCGCACACAACCCCGTCGTAGCCACGTCGCTTTGCTTCGGAGGCCACCGTCTGCTCGAACGCGCTGATGAAATTCACCGCGTTCTTGACCTTGTGTTTCAGGTACTGGGACAAAGACCAGTACCCGAGCCCCATCCTGTGCCGAACCCGATTGAAATGGTTGTTCAGCCACAAGGAGAAGGTGTAGGCAGAGTCCCCCAATTTGGCCAGCCACTTCGCATGCTGAACAACCCCGTCGAAGAGGTCGCCGTGCACCAGCCACAAGCGCCGACCGTCAAGCGTCACATGGACCGCTTCGTCCAGGATTTCGATGTCGCCAAAAGACAAGCCGCGAAACTGACGCACTGACTCATCGTGATTGCCAGGGACATACACAACCTTCGTGCCCTTACGCGCCTTACGCAGTACCTTCTGGACAACGTCGTTGTGTTGCTGAGGCCAGTACCAACGGTTGCGAAGCTGCCAAGCGTCAAGCACGTCACCAATCAGGTAGAGCGAGTCGCACTCGTGTGACTTCAGAAAGTCGAGCAGGTATGCCGACTTGCAGCCGGGTGTACCGAGATGGAGGTCTGAGATGAACACGGCCCGGTAACGGGTCTGTGTGATGTCGAGGGGGAGATCGCTGGCGTCCACGGGTGTGAATTGCACAGGATCTGAGTGACGTCACGATGACATTCACATCAGAATCTATCTGAACTCCAGAGTGCAGAGTCCTGATTGCATTTCTGTTTTTTTCGCGATTGCGCCGGTCAAATGATTTCAGATCGACACGTGCCAGACGTTTCTGCTATAGTTGAAGGCTTGCAGGCGCGTAGCTCAGCTGGTTAGAGCACCACCTTGACA
>CAIXXI010000505.1 GCA_903923345.1 uncultured Burkholderiales bacterium
ACGACCATGTCGTGCGCGATCTGCGCAGCAAAGGCGCGGTCTTTGTCGACGAGCTGACCGATGTGCCCGAGGGGGCGACCCTCGTGTTTTCGGCACACGGGGTCTCGCGCGCGGTGCGCAATGAGGCGGGTGGACGTGACCTGAGGGTTTTTGATGCCACCTGCCCGCTGGTGACCAAGGTGCACGTCGAAGTGGCCAAGCTGCGGCGCGAGGGGCGTGAAGTGATCAAGATCGGCCATGCCGGCCACCCGGAAGTCGAGGGCACCATGGGCCAGGCCGATGACGGCATCCATCTGGTCGAGACGGTCGACGATATCGAGCGCCTTCAACCCGCCCGGGCCGACCATCTGGCGTATGTGACACAGACCACCTTGTCGGTGGACGACTGTCGCGCAGTCATTGATGCCCTGAAGCGGCGATTCCCCCTGATCAGCGAGCCCAAGAAGCAGGACATCTGCTATGCCACGCAGAATCGCCAGGATGCGGTCAAGTTCATGGCGCCCCAATGCGACCTGGTGCTGGTGATCGGCAGCCCGACCAGTTCCAACAGCAATCGACTGCGTGAAGTCGCGGAAAAGATGGGCAAGGAAGCGCGTTTGATTGGCTCGGCGGACGAGCTGGACCCGTCCTGGCTCGTGGGCAAGCGACGCATCGGTGTCACGGCCGGCGCTTCGGCACCTGAGGTGCTGGTACAGGCCTTACTCGAGCGGCTGGCCAGCCTGGGCGTGGCTCGGGTGCACCAGTTGGATGGCATCGTCGAGCATGTGCAGTTCCCCTTGCCCAAGGGGCTGAGCGCCTCGAACGATGCCCCCGGTTCGCCGACATCCGCAGACTGACCTGGAGGGTCGGACCATGCCCAGTGTGAATCCTTCGGCACATCGGTCCGGACGGGTGTTGCAACCGGTTCGCCGAAGCTGCCTGGCCCTCGGCGTGTCGATGGCGCTGGGTGCGTGTGCTTCGTCCGGACGCTCAAGTGCGGGTTCAGTGAGCAACGCTGATGCGGATCGTCGTTCTGCGGGCACTGGCCTCGCTGATGCGGCGTTGCCGGTCACCGACGAATCGCTGGCATTGCATGTCCTGAACCGCCTGGGTTGGGGGCCGCGAGACGGCGATCTCGACCGCATGATGCGAACCGGTTTTCAGTCATGGGTCGAGGCGCAACTCGATCCGGACCGAATCGTCGAGCCCGTCGAACTGAGCTCGGCACTGTCCAGATTCACCACCCTCGACCAGCCCCATGCCCCGACGCTGGCGCTGTTCGCGTCACGCCAGAACAGTGCGCTCAGCTCGGCACTGACTGAGGCAGACCGGGAACAGGCCCGACGCCAGGTGGGCGAGCTCGTGCAACAGGTTCAGTCAGAAGCACGGCAGGCCCGTTTGCTGCGCGCAGTGCTGGGCACGCGCCAGCTCGAGTCGGTGCTGGTCGATTTCTGGTTCAACCACTTCAATGTTTTCGGCGGCAAGGAGTCGGTCCGAGCCACGGCGTCCTTCTATGAGGCCGAGGCCATTCGCCCGCATGTGCTGGGAAGGTTCCGGGACATGCTCGGTGCCACCGCGCGCCACCCGGCCATGCTGAACTATCTCGACAACTGGCAAAGCGTGGCGCCCCGCTACGGTCAGCCGATGGCTGCCAATGTGCCGGGCGGATTTCAACCCCCGCGCGGACTCAACGAGAACTACGCGCGCGAGTTGCTCGAACTGCACACATTGGGTGTCAAAGGCGGCTACACGCAGGCTGACGTCACCGAGCTGGCCCGAGTGTTTACCGGGTGGTCATTTGATCGGCGCAATCCCGGCCCTCGCGACGCCTTTCGCTTCTATCCCGAGCGCCATGACCCCTTCCCGAAGACCTTCCTCGGCCAGCGGGTGCCTGGCATCGGTCAGTCCGAAGGCGAATGGGCGCTGGACGTCCTGGCGCGCCATCCATCGACTGCGCGGCACCTGGCCCGAAAACTTGCGATCGCGTTTGTGGCCGACGATCCGCCCCAGTCATTGGTCGATCGGCTCGCGACGCGCTTCACCCAGACCGACGGGGATTTGAAGCAGGTGATGCGGGCACTCGCCTTCAGTCCGGAGTTTCTCGATCCGGCAGTCCGAGGGGCGAAGTTCAAGACGCCACAGCATCAGGTGATTTCGGCGGCTCGGGCCTGCAACCTGGTCAGACCCGACGCGCGCCTCCTTAATGGTGCGATCGCCCGGATGGGCATGCCGGTCTATCTGTGCCCCACGCCTGATGGCTGGCAGGACACCCGCCAGACCTGGCTCAACCCCGAGGCGCTTCGACAGCGCACCGAATTTGCAGACGCGCTGGCGGGCGCACTGCGTCGCCAGCCCGGCGATCGCGCTGCCAGGCCGCTGCCTGCTGCCGCTCCTGCATTAGGATCATTCGGCACTCGAACCGAATCCCTGGGCCTGCCGCAGCCGCTGCTGGCTTCGCTGGCACCTTCGACTCGCAGGGTGATCTCGACCTTGCCCGAGAGCGACCGCATGGCGGTTGCGCTGGCCAGCCCAGACTTCATGAGGCGCTGAACGATGAACTCGCTTGATCTCCTTCGACGCCAGTTATTGGGTGGCCTGACCCTGGGCGGTGCATCGCTGCTGACTGCGCCCGCCTACGCGGTCGACGCTGCGACGGCTGCGCCCTCGGATCGCAAGCTGGTGGTGGTGATGCTGCGCGGTGCAATCGATGGGCTGAGCGTCGTGGTGCCGCACGGCGATGCCGAGTACCGACGCAATCGCCCGGATTTGGCGATTGCCGCGCCCGGCCAGACCGACGGGGCGCTGGCGCTCGACTCTCTGTTTGGCCTGCATCCTGCTCTGGCTTCACTCGAGCCCTGGTGGCGATCCGGCCATCTGGGTTTTGTGCAGGCCAGCGGATCGACTGATTCGACGCGGTCTCACTTTGATGCCCAGGACCATCTGGAAACCGCCACGCCGGGGCGACGTTCCACCCCGGATGGCTGGCTCAACCGAACACTCTCGGCGATTCAACAAGCCCCTGATCAGTCGCAGCAACCGACACGAGGGGTCAATCTCGGTCCGACCATGCCGCGCATCCTGTCCGGTGCCGCGCAGGTTGCCGCCATGCCGCTGGGTGGTGCCGACCGGCGTGCTCCAACCGATTCGGCCGGGCGTTCCGGTGTGCTGGACAGCCTTCACCAGGCGGATTCAGCCACCGGCATGGCCTGGCAGGCCATGCGTGAGACCCGTCAGGCGATGGCTGAGTCGGCGTCGGGTTCAGGCGCGGCTTCGACGATGAGTGCGGCTGCAGGCCGGATGGACGCTGCCGGCATGGACGCCGGGATTGCGCCCGGAGCGGTGCCGCTGTCCGGACTGGCGCAGGATGCTGCGCGGCTTGGACGGCTGATGCGTCGAGAGGCGTCGGTCAGGGTCGGATTTCTGTCGGTCGGCGGCTGGGATACCCATACCCAGCAGGGTGCGGCTTCTGGCCAGTTGGCCAACCGGATGCGGGTCCTGGCGGGTGGTCTGGATGCGCTGGCCAAGGGGCTGGATGATCGCTTCGCCGATACCGTGATTCTGGTGATGTCCGAATTTGGCCGAACCGTTCGTCAGAACGGGACCCGTGGCACGGACCATGGACACGGCAATGTGATGTGGCTGCTCGGTGGCCCGGTGCGCGGCGCAAAGGTCCATGGCCAGTGGCCTGGGCTCGAAGGGTCGGCGCTGCATGAAGGGCGTGATCTGGCGATCACCACGGATTTTCGGCAGGTGATCGCATCGGTGCTGACACGGCATCTGCGGCTGGATGACCGGGCGCTGGCGCAGGTGCTGCCGGATGGCGCCGGACAGGCCGCACGACTCGATCTGCTCAAAGGCTGATTCCAAAGCCACATACCCGACCCGATGTCGGGCTGGCAAGACTGGTAAGGTCGATGGCTTGTGAAGCCGATTCTTGCAGGGAGTTCGAGCATGTCTCAAGCCGCCGTCAGCAGTCCTGTCCGGGTCCGTCCGTTTTCTGCCGCAGTCGGGGCCACGATTGAAGGCGTGGACCTGTCGCGCCCGCTGAGCGATGAAACCTTTGGCGTGATCCGCCAGGCCTTTCTCGATCACGGTGTGATCTTCTTTCGCGACCAACAGCTCACGCCTGAGCAGCACATTGCCTTTGCGAAGCGATGGGCGCCGATCGACATCAACCGGTTCTTCAAGCCGGTGCCCGGCCATCCCGAGATTGCCGAGGTGCGCAAAGAGCCGGGTCAGACGTCCAACATCGGGGGCAGCTGGCACACCGATCACAGCTATGACGCCTCACCGGCCATGGGTTCGATGCTGCTGGCGCGCGAAGTGCCGCCACAGGGCGGAGACACGCTGTTTGCGAACATGTCCCTGGCTTACGAGGCTCTGTCGGATGGCATGAAGCGCACGCTTGAGTCCCTGAAGGCCGTGCACTCGACCGGGCATATCTTTGGTGCAGGCGGTGGTTATGCGCGCATTCCCGATACCGGCGATCGAATCGGCAATACCCAGGCGGCTGTCCAGGAGTCAGTGCATCCGGTAGTGATTCGCCACCCCGATACCGGCCGCAAGACCTTGTATGTGAATTCAGCCTTCACCGTGCGCTTCGATGGCTGGACGGCCGCTGAGAGCGAAGGTCTCCTGAAGACCCTGTATCAGCACGCCGGTCGCCCGGAATTCAGCTGCCGATTCAGCTGGCAGGAAGGCTCGATGGCCTTCTGGGACAACCGTGCAACCTGGCATTTCGCGCTCAATGACTATCACGGCCAGCGCCGGCTGATGCACCGGATCACGATTCAGGGTGTCCCGATCGGCGCCTGACCGACCGGGTCAGCGGCTGTTGCTCACCGCATTGCGATCGATCAGGTCCTGACGCCAGGTCGAGGCGAGCAGCAAGGTCAACACCAGACCGCTGCTCACCAGACTGATGGCGGTCCATTGGTACCCGATCCGTGGAATCAGCGCACCGGTCAACAGCAGGCCTAATGGCAAGGGATAGATCGCCATCATTCGCACGCCCATGATCCGGCCGCGAAAGCGCACATCCGATGTGCGCAGGAGGATCAGGGACAGCGGCAGCATGCTCAGGCTCTGGGCCATGCCTGCACACGCCAGCAGCACCATCGCAAGCATGGGGTGGGTTGAGAACGCGAACGCCAGCAGGAAGACATACCAGGCCACACTCGCGATCAGCATCGTGCGGCCTGCACGCAGCACAGGCCCCAGCAGACTGACGAGGATCGACCCGATCAGTGCGCCCACGGCAAAACTTGCGACCAGCCAGCCAAGCCCCTGCTGGTCGAGGTGGAAGACATCCTTGGCAATGTAGGGCATGAGTCCCGTGGTGAAGGGGAATGCGGTCAGATTCACCAACGCGGCCAGGCTCATGGCAGCCAGCAAGCGAGGGGTCTGCCAGATGTAGGTCATGCCCTCTTTCAAGTCGCGCCAGGGCGAGGCCGCCACGGGTGCCGACGCTGAACTGCTGTTGCCACGGCGCGCTCCGGGGGTGTCATCGGTCATCAGCGTGAGCAATGCGCCGGCGATGTGCAGGCCGGTGATGATGCAGTAGGCGGTCGTCATGCCGAACAAGGCCATGAAGCCGGTGCCGGCCAGCGCGCCGCCGACCTTCGCCGAGTCCATGGTGGTTCTCGAGATGCCCATGGCCGCGGTCAGGTGAGCTGGCGGAACGGTGGCACCCACCAGAGCACTGCGCAGGCCGATATCGGTTGGGCGAACCAGGCCGCACAGTGCGGAGACGATCAGCACCCAGACCGGGTCCAGTCGGTGCGTGGCTGCCAGAAACAGAATCACCGCCGCAAACAGCGCGTAGGACAGGCGCATCGCAGCCAGCACCCGGCGCAGTCCGAGGCGGTCGGCCTGCACGCCGAGCATGGGTGACAGCAGCGTTCCGACGAACTGCAGCGCGCCAAACACCGTGAGCAGCACGACCGAGCCACTCTCGGTCAGGACGTACCAGCCGAGGATGAGCGTTTCCATCTCGAGTGCCCAGGCCGTGCACAGATCGGCCGGCCACTGGAAACGGAAGCTGCGGGTGCGAAAAGGGGCCAGCGCGGCGATACCGCTCATGGCCGCTTCCAGGCAGAGGTCATCAGATGAAGATCACGGGTTGAGCCACTGCGCGGGGTCACCGCCCAGGCGGGGCGTCGGCCGCGTCCAGTGCGCCGGCGTCTGCGACATCCTGAGGATCGGTCCGAGGTGGCGCAGTGGCCCAAGATGCGGCGGGGAGCTCTCGATCCGCAGGGCATCGAGTTCGGTGGGTGCGAGGTCGAGTCCGGATGGCGCGTGATCGAGCAGGCCCTGTCGATGGATGAGCATCCCGGTTTGACACAAAGAGACCCGCACATGCCAGCTGCCGCCCTCGACCGCACGCCGGGCCAGGGCGACCAGCACGCCAAAGGCCGCGAGGTAGCCGGTCGTGTAGTCGCAGGCTGCAGCCGGCAGCAGGTGTGGGCGCTTGGGGTTGTTGTCGTGACACAGGCCGGTCATGGTCTGGGCAACCTGCTCCCAGCCGGCCCGATGGCTGAAGGGGCCGTCTGCGCCATAACAGCTGATGCTGGTGTAGACGATGCCAGGCCGGATGGCGGCGAGGTCTTCCGGGCTGAAGCCATGCTTGCCGATCATGCCGGGTCGATAGCCCTGCGAGAAGACGTCGGCCTGGCGTGCCAGGGCTCTGAGCGTGCGGGCATCGTTCGCATCATTGAGGTCGAGGAAACAGCTGCGCTTGCCGTGGCTGGTGTCGATCACGGCTTCCGGCATCTGCGGCAGGCTCTGCGCGGTGACCATGAGCACCTCGGCGCCGTGTTCTGCGAGGGTCCGGGCGCAGACCGGGCCAGCCAGAATCCGGGTGAGATCGAGCACGCGCACGCCCGATAGCGGACGGTCTGCTGCCTGATTCGTGCTGGGGAAGGGCTCGGGGTCGCTGTCGCCGATGCGAATGATCTCGACGATCGGCTTGCCCGACAGCACCTGGCCATGCGGCGAGGCGAGCCACTCTTCGCTTGAGCGAACCATGCCGCCACACAGGCGCTGCTCATCGATGGCGGCTTCCAGGTCGAGTGCGTTCCATTTGGACACAGCCGAGGCGACGGATTCAGGTGTGGGGTCGCATCCGAGCAGCGCGAGCATGCGCTGCTGCAGATGAGGCAATCCGAAGTGAGTCAGAACGAATCGACCGTCCTGTGTCGCCCACGGTTGAGTGATGTTCAGCATCGCCTGATGCCCGGCATTGACGACATTCCTGAACGTGCCGCTGGAATCCGGGCGTTGCAGGTAGAGCGAGCTCTTGAGGGCTGCAGCCGCGTGTCGAACATCGATGCCGATGTGCTGGCGCTGCGACGTTTTCATTTCCCAGATGTCGTTGACCGCAACGCCGACCCCGGCGAGCGCGGCCGCGCAGGTCTCACCGAGTCGAAACCGGGATTCAAGCACCGGGTCCTGATTGACGATCGACACTTCATCCGCGAGCGGTGCACCCTTGCCGCGCACAGCCATGATTTCATCGAATGCAGTTCTCAAGATGGGGTCTCCTCCAGTCGGAGGAGATGATGCGCCCGGTCGTTGCGAGGGTCTACAGCGCAGACCCGTGGGGGCGTTCCAATCGAGGGGGATCAGGAGATGGTGCCGATGAGAGGAGTCGAACCCCCGACCTTCGCATTACGAATGCGCTGCTCTACCAACTGAGCTACATCGGCATCTGCGCGCACGCAGACTAGCCAAAAATTCTATCATGGGCGTTCGCACTGAGCGGGACCGCAGCTCAGGCTCGGCTGCCTTCAGAAGGCAAGACGGAGCCGTTTGTCGGGGGCAGGGTGTCGAGAAAAGACTGGACCGTCGGATAGATCAGACGCACCCGAAGCTCTCGCGTGAGCCTTGCATTCGAGAGCCTGCGCGACTCCGACATGAAGCTCCACAGCATCGGCGACACCGCCTGCCTGAGTGCTTCACGCGGCAGCCGATTCGGTCGGGCCAAGGCATGGGCATCCGCGACCGCATCGAAATACTCACCCATCTTCAGGTCGCTGTCGTCGACCGCATGCACCACGCGTTGCGCTCGACCGCGCCAGAGTGCGGTGAAGGCGATCCGGGCGAGGTCATCGGCATGAATGTGATTGGTGTAGACATCATCGGATTCGATGAGCGCCGGCGTGCCGCGCTGCAGCCGCTCGATCGGCAAGCGATCCCCGGCATAGATGCCGGGAACCCGCAGGATCGTCGCGCGGATTGCGCCTCGGGCGGTGGCGGCCCGCAGGCGACGCTCGGCTGCAACCCTTCGGATGGCGCGGTCGTTGCGCGGTGCCACCGCACGGGTTTCGTCGATCCAACGTCCGGCGCAATCGCCATACACGCCGCTGGTGCTCAGATAGACCCAGACCCGCGAATCGGCCATCGCAGCCAGTGCGTGGCGGGTTCTCGGGTCGTCGTGGCCTGAAGCGGGAGGCGGCGCGCTGTGCAGCACGCGCGCGCCCAATCCTTTGAGTCGGCGCAGCGCCTTGTGCGTGTCCAGATCGATCTGCAGCGGCAGCGCACCCGCCTGCCTGACCTCGGTCATCGCCTCGGCTCTGCGCACGACACCGAACAGTCTCAGCCGATCGCCGAATTGCCGGGCGAATCGAAGGCCAACATCGCCGCAGCCCAGAATGACCACGCGTGGTCGTCGAAATCGCCGGGGCAGGGCGCGTGTCCCGGGTAGGCGATAATCCGCAGATCCCATTGTCTTCATCGAGCGATTCTACGAGATGAGCTTCAAGGTCACCGTTTTGCCCAGCGGGCGCCAGTTCGAGGTGGAGCCGCAGGAGACCCTGCTCGACGCCGGATTGCGCCATGGCGTGGTGCTGCCCTATGGCTGCAAGAACGGCGCCTGTGGCTCGTGCCGGGCGAAGGTGCTCGAAGGGGACTTCGAGCAGGGCGCCCATCAGCCCCAGGCCCTTCGGGGCGAGGATGCCCGCGCAGGCCATGCGCTGCTGTGCTGCGCAACCGCCCACAGCGACCTGACCCTCGAAGCCCGGGTGATCGCTGCAGCCGGCGATATTCCGATTCGCAAGATGCCCTGTCGGGTGTCTGGCATCGAGCGGCTTGCGCCCGATGTGGCCCGACTTCGCCTTCAGCTGCCGGCCAATGAGCGGCTGCAGTATCTCGCCGGCCAGTACATCGAACTGATCCTCAAGGACGGCACCCGCCGCAGCTATTCGATGGCGGGTGCGCCGCAGACCGCCGAGCAGCTTGAGTTGCACATCCGGCACATGCCCGGTGGGCGATTCACCGATGCGCTGTTCGGTGCGACCGAACCGGCCGTCAAGGAGCGCGACATCCTGCGTTTCGAGGGGCCGATGGGTACCTTCTTTCTGCGCGAAGACAGTGCCCGGCCGATCGTCATGCTCGCCAGTGGAACCGGGTTCGCGCCGATCAAGGCGGTCATCGAGCACATGCAGTTGAAGTCGATCTCGCGCCCGGTGACGCTGTACTGGGGCGGGCGGCGCCCGCAGGATCTGTATGAGGATGCCCTGTGCCGGCAATGGGCGAACGAATTACCTCACTTCACCTACATTCCGGTGGTGTCCGATGCACTGCCCGAGGACTCATGGACGGGCCGAACCGGATTCGTGCACCGCGCGGTCATGGCCGACTTTCCGGACCTCTCAGGTGTCCAGGTCTATGCCTGCGGCGCACCCATCGTGGTGGATTCGGCACGCGCCGAATTCACTTCAGCCTGCGGGCTGCCCGCCGACGAATTCTTTGCCGATTCGTTTACGTCGGCGGCCGACACGGTGGCTGCTCAGCCGTCCTCGCCGAGATAAGCCCGGCGCACCCTCGGGTCATTCAGCAGGCTGGACGCGCTGCCCTGCATCGACACCTCGCCGGACTCCATCACATAGGCACGGTGGGCGGTCTGCAAGGCGAGTTGCGCATTCTGCTCGACCAGCAAAAGGGTTGTGCCGGTTCTTGAGACCGATCGGATGACGTCGAAAATCGACGCCACCATCAGGGGTGACAAACCCATGCTGGGTTCGTCGAGCAGCAAGAGCCGGGGTCGGCTCATCAGCGCACGCGCCATCGCCAGCATCTGCTGCTCACCGCCTGACAAGGTTCCGGCCAGCTGACTCAAACGCTCACGCAACCTCGGAAAGGTCTG
>CAIXXI010000506.1 GCA_903923345.1 uncultured Burkholderiales bacterium
ATCGTCTTGACCTCGGTGTCGAGGTAGCCCTCCTGCTGCAGCATCAGCTCGAAACTGCCCCGGTCCATTGCATCGGCAGGCAGCGCATCCGGCCCGGTATAAAACCCCGGAAACCGCACCTTCACCCAGTCGCCTGAAGCGGCCCAGGCGATGCAACTGTCGAGCAGAACCGGGCGCTTCGCCTGCGGGCCGGTGTAGGTTTTCTGGCGGGCTTCACGCATCGACTGGAAGGCGATGGTTGCCATCTGCTGAAGCATCTCGCGGATGTGCGTGCAGCCTTCCACCCCGCCGATGCGCTCGTTGGCCGCCTTCAGGAAGCCCTTGCCGATCGACAATCCGATGAGCCGCTCGAAATTCTGTGCGCCGTTCTGGCAGACCCGGTGCGGGTGCGCATCGGCGCGGGCCTTGAAGTCGCGAATGATGCCGTCGGTGTCCACCGTCATGGTCACGACCATGTCGTGCATCGGCTCGCCAGGGTCTTTCGCACCGCCAGGCCAGTTGGTCATGCGGTAGTGCTTGATGTCGGTCAGGCGGGCGTCGACGTCAAAGAGGCCGTCATCGCGGGAATAACCATCGATCTTGATCGTTCGGGTGTGCAGGGGCGTGCGGGTGACTGACATCGAATCTCTTCCTGAATCAAGGCAAAAGGGTCAACCACGCCAAGAACACGTGGGTCGCCCGAAACTGGAAGGCATTGTTGCATGGCAGTTTGACTGCCGATTACTCGAGACCCTTTTGCTCGAGCAGCATGCGTTCCACTGCGTCGAAAAAGCGCTCGTAGAACCCCCCGGCGGGGATGGTTTCACTGGCGACCTTGACCAGGGAATCGCTGCTTGAAGAAATCGGCAGGGAGATTGAGCCAATCGGTCCGACCCCGACACTGGCCGACGTGCTCGACTTCTTGATGGTGTAGCGATCCTGCACCGCGCTCACGAACAGGGCCGTCGTGGGCAGGGACCGGGCCGAGGGCGCACAGACCAGATTGAACTCGATCTGCACGTGGGTGTCGGTGTCCGGCTGGAATCGCTTGTGGGCCTGGATGTGTTCCGGGCTGACAGCGGTCGCGACATAGCCTTCGCTCAGCAGCACCCGCCGCGCGGCATTGCAGCTGTCGGCTGGCGACGCCACCAGATCACGCGAAAAACCGGCTCGCCCGTCGAACGACTCTCTTTCGTAGACCCGCAGCCCGCGACCGCCCGTGCATGCGCTCAGCGCAATGACCCCTGCGACGACCGCGAGCGACCACAGCCGGCGGGGCCGTCTGCACCGCGACACAGCGGACACCATCACAGGGCTCATCGCCTGCTTGCCGGGTGCCTCAACCCAGCACCTCGCGGGCAATGATCTCGCGCTGGATCTCCGATGTGCCGCCAAAGATCGTGTAGGCACGGGCATTGAGGTACTGAGAAATGATCGGGCGCGCGACATCGGCCAGCCCGGCATCCGACTCATGCTCGTCCAGCGGCCGCAGCGACTCCCAGGCCAGCGCGTCATCGCCGAGCAGCCGAACGCCCAACTTGGTGATCGACTGGTGAATTTCGCTCCAGCGCAACTTGGCCATCGAGGAGCTGCTCGACCCCGGGTTCTGGCCCACTTGCATGGTTGCCATGACGCGCAGTTCGGTCGCCTCGAGTGCATCGATATCGAGTTCGATCATCGACAGCGCCAAGGCCAGGTCGGGATCGCTGTTGAGTCGACCCTCGGTGTCGAGCAGGAGCACACGCTCCAGTGCAGCCCGCAGCCGGCCGGCCTGAATCGCGCCGCCTCGTTCGAATTCGAGCAGGTATTTTGCAATCGTCCAGCCCTGGCCTTCATCGCCGACGCGGGCCTCGATCGGCACCCGCACATCATCGAAGAAGACCTGGTTGACCTCGTGATCACCGCTGATACTGCGAATCGGCCTGACCGTGATGCCGGGTGTCTGCATGTCGATCAGCAGGAAACTGATGCCCTCCTGGCGCCGCGGGGTGTCTTCCCCGGTTCGAACCAGGGCGAACATCCGGTTGGCATGCTGCGCATGGGTCGTCCAGATCTTGCTGCCATCGACTCGATAGGCCTCGGTGCCGTCGGCTTCGCGCACCCGGCGAGCGCGGGTGCGCAGCGAGGCGAGGTCGGAGCCGGAGCCGGGCTCCGAGTATCCCTGGCACCAGTAATCGTCACCGGACAGGATCCGCGGCAGGTAGTGCGCCTTTTGCTGTGGCGTGCCGAAATGCATGATCACCGGCCCAGCCATGCGCAGCCCAAGCGGCGACAGCGAGGGCGCACCGGCTCGGCCACATTCGGTTTCGAAAATCCAGCGCTTCACCAGACTCCAGCCGGTTCCGCCGTATTCAAGCGGCCATGCCGGCGCCACCCATCCGCGCGCATGCAGGATGCGATGCCAGCGCAGGCTGGGCCCGGGATCGCTGAATACCGAGGTGTTCAGCCGGGTCGCCCGAACCAGATCGGGCGTGAGCTGCTCGCGCAGCAGCCGGCGCACTTCATCGCGAAAAGCCAGGTCTTCATCGGTCATCGCGAGAGTCATTGTCCTGCCCCTTTCCCTGTGTTGCGTACTGCAATCTCGGCCCGCAGGTTGGCGTGCCGGCGCAGGTGCCAGTCGGGTGATCCGAGCATCGCATCGAGGGCGAGCTGCCGCTTCAGGAACACCCCCACCGGCAATTCTTCGGTGACGCCCATACCGCCATGCAGCTGGATCGCTTCCTCGCAGGCGCGGCGCGCCAGTGCGCCCACCTTGGCCCGTGCGCCCGAAGCAATGCGGGCACGCACCAGCGGGTCAAGGTCATTCGACGATCCACCCAGTGCCAGCACTGCAGCCTGAGTCATGGACCGCGCCTCTTCGCAACCGACCTTCAAATCCGCCATGCGATGGCGCAAAACCTGATTGGTCGCCAGTGGACGGCCGAATTGCACCCGCGTGCGCAGGTAGTCCGCCGTGGTTCGAAGCAATGCGTCCATCGCACCGACCGACTCGGCGCAGGCCAGCACCAGCGCCTGATCACAGACGCGCTCCCAGGCCGCCCGGCCGGCCTTCAGGAGGCAGGCCGATGCATCGAGCTGCACGCCATCGAGCACCAGGCGACACGCCCCTGCGCCATCCACCGTTTCGAAGGCCTGGCTACTGGCACCGGTCGAGCCTCGGGTCACGATGAACAGACCAAAATCCGGTGTGGCCGCCGAGCCCTGATCCAGTTCAGCCGCCACCAGCCAGGCATCGGCGCGATGACCCGAAGCAACCACCTGCTTGACCCCATCGAGGCGCCAGCCGGCCGCGCTCGCGCGGGCCTGCGTCTGCAGGCGCTGCGCTCGCCAGTTGCTGCCGCGCTCGCTCACCGCGGTCACGACCATCGACTCACCCCGCGCGATCGCAGGCAGCCAGTCGGACCGGGCAGCCGGCGAGTCAGCACCGGCAATCAGCGAGGCAGCCAGTGCGATCGCCGGGATGAGCGGTTCGCTGATGGCTGCGGCACCGAGCGCCTCATGCAGGACGGCCGCTTGTGCCAGGCCCTGACCCAGCCCTTCGTGGGATTCCGGCAGGGTCATGGCCAGCCAGCCGAAATCGGCCATCTGTTGCCATCGCGCCTGGGTCTGTGCGGCCCCGGCCTGGTCCTGCACCCAGCGCGACACGCTGTCGCGCAGCATCTGATCGTCGGCGCTCAACTGCGCGCCTGTCGTTGTGTTCGGGCTCATCAGCCAGTCTCCCAGATCCCGGAATGTCGAGGCGATGATAACCGCGACCCCCCGCCATGCACCACAGGCGATGCCGCGATAATCAACCCCGGACAGACCCAACCACACGGAGACGACGATGAACCCTTCGAGCTTTGAAACCATCCTGTACTCGGTCGAGGACGGCATTGCCACGATCACGCTCAATCGCCCGGACAAGCTCAATGCCTTCAACACCCGCATGCGCGATGAGGTGATCGCGGCCTTCGATGCCACGGATGCAGACGACGCGGTGCGCGCGGTGATCGTGACCGGTGCCGGTCGCGCCTTCTGCGCCGGCGCCGACCTGTCTTCCGGCGGCAATACCTTCGACTACAAGGATCGCGGCGACGCCTCACGCGAGGAACACAAGGTCGGAGACGTCTATCGCGACGGTGGCGGTCTGGTCACCCTGCGCATCTTTCGCAGCCTCAAGCCGGTGATCGGCGCAATCAACGGGCCGGCGGTCGGTGTGGGCGTCACCATGCAACTGCCGATGGACATCCGGCTGGCCTCGACCCAGGCCCGGTTCGGCTTCGTCTTTGCACGGCGAGGCATCACGCCCGAGGCCGCATCCTCGTGGTTTCTCTCCCGCGTCGTGGGCATCCAGACCGCGCTCGAATGGTGCTACAGCGGCCGGGTGTTCGACGCTCAGGAGGCGCATCGCGAGCGACTGGTCAGGTCGCTGCATGAACCCGATGACCTGCTGCCGGCCGCACGCGCACTGGCGCGTGAATTCGCCGACAACGCCGCCCCAGTGTCGGTCGCGCTGACTCGCCAGATGATCTGGCGGATGGCGGGCGCAGAACATCCGATGATGGCCCACCGGGTCGACAGCCGCGCCATCCAGGCTCGCGGACAATCGGCCGATGTGCGAGAAGGCGTCAGCGCGTTTCTGGCCAAGCGCCCGGCGGTGTTCCCGGACACCGTCTCGAAGAACATGCCAACGTTCTATCCCTGGTGGGATGAGCTGCCCTTTGAATGAGTGCAGACTTCGTCTTTCACCCAAACTTTTCAGGAGTGCTTATGCGGATTGCCCGCCTCGCCGCCATTGCGTCACTGGCCATGATGTCGTTCGCCACGCCTGCGCTCGCGCAGGACTTCCCGAACAAGCCCTTGCGCTGGATCGTGCCCTTCCCGCCGGGCGGGCCGACAGACTCATTCTCGCGGCCGGTTGCGCAAAAGCTCTCCGAAATCCTTGGCCAGCCGGTGGTCGTTGAAAATGTGCCCGGCGCGGGTGCCTCGATCGGCATGGATCGGGTGGCCAAATCTGCGCCCGATGGCTACACGATCGGGCTGGCAACGACCGGCACGCACTCGATCAACCCTCACCTGTATGGCAAGCGGCTGCCGCACGACACCAGCCGCGATTTCACCCCGCTCACGCTCGCGGTTCGCTACGTGAACGTACTGGTGGTGAACCCGAAATTGCCGATCAACACGGTGGGCGAGCTGGTCGCTTATGCCAAGGCCAATCCGGGCAAGGTGACCTTCGGCTCGGCCGGCAACGGTTCGTCCAATCACCTCTCGGGCGAAGCGCTCAAGATGGTTTCGGGCGCGCCCATGCAGCATGTGCCGTATCGCGGCAGCGCCCCTGCACTGGCCGACGTGATCGCCGGCAACATCACCTTCATGTGGGACATCCCGATCACCGCCATCCCCGCAGCCAACGCCGGACGGGTTCGGGTGATCGCCATCAGCAGCGAAAAGCGCTCGCCCTATTACCCGAGCGTGCCGACCGTGGCTGAATCGGGCCTGAATGGGTTCACGGAAGTGGGCAGCGATCTGTGGTTCGGCATCGTCGGACCCGCAGGCATCCCCAAGCCGGTGGTTCAGAAGCTCAATGAGTCTCTGGTTCGCGCCATCCGCTCCCCGGAAATTCGCGAGCGGATGTCTGCAGTCGGGTTCGAGCCGCTCACCAGCACCCCCGAGGAATTCGCCAGAGCCATCCGCACCGACCGTGACCGATGGGGACCGATCGTCAAGGGCTCCGGCGCAATCGTCGACTGAAAGATCCCGATGCACATGTCCCCACCTGGCGGTGCCGTCGAGCGCACCCGAACCGGCGCCGATGCGGTCCCGGATGCCCGCGGCATCAATCTGTACCAGGCCGACCCGATGGCCCGCGCGCTGTTCGGGTTGTACCTGCCCGAGCCGCTGTTTGCGCACCTCTCGCCCCACTTCGAACGGCTCGGCGAGCTGGCCGGCGGACGGCTGGACGAACTGGCCTCGATTGCCGACAAGCATCCGCCCACGCTGTCGGTGAGGGGGCGGCGCGGCAACGATGAATCTCGAATCAATAAGCACCCGGCTTATGTCGAGATGGAGCGGCTTGCATTCTGCGACCTCGGCCTGGCCGCGATGTCGCACCGCGGGGGTGTTCTGGGCTGGCCCGAGCCGATGCCACCGGCTGCGAAATATGCCTTGACCTACCTGCTGGTGCAGGCCGAATTCGGTCTGTGCTGCCCGGTGTCGATGACCGATTCGCTGGCCCGCACGCTGCGCCGCTACGGTGATCCCGAACTCGTTCAACGATGCCTGCCCCTGCTCACCGCGCTGGACTTTGATGCCCTGCAACAGGGCGCGATGTTCATGACCGAGCAGGGCGCGGGCTCCGACGTGGCCGGCACGGCCACCCTCGCGCAGGAGCGCCCCGACCACAGCTTTGCGCTGCACGGCGACAAATGGTTCTGCTCCAATCCGGATGCCGGATTCGCCATGGTGCTGGCCCGCAGCGAACCCACTGATTCGCACCCCGGCCTCAAGGGCGTTTCGCTATTCGTGTTGCCACGCCACCTGCCGGATGGCACGCCAAACGCCTACAGAATTCTGCGCCTCAAGGACAAGCTCGGTACCCGTTCGATGGCCAGCGGTGAGATCCGCCTTGAAGGCGCCACGGCATGGCTGGTCGGCGAACGCGGCCGGGGCTTTCAGCAGATGGCCGACATGGTCAACAACTCGCGCCTGTCCAATGGCGTGCGCGCGGCCGGTTTGATGCGCCGCGCACTGACCGAGGCGATGCACATCGCGCGCGAGCGCGTCGCATTCGGCCGACCGCTGATCGATCAGCCGCTGATGCGCCGGCAACTGATGAAGATGTCGATGCGCACCGAGCAGGCCAGAACCATGGTCTTTCAGACCGCCTGGGCGCTGGGA
>CAIXXI010000507.1 GCA_903923345.1 uncultured Burkholderiales bacterium
CATGCGCCGCGATTCGCGCAGCTCGGGAGACATGCCGCCGGCATACACCATCGGGGTATAGACCATGCCAGGGGCGATGCAGTTCACGCGGATGCGTTGGGCCGCATGCTGTGACGCCATGGATCGGGTCATGTTGACGATCGCACCCTTGGAGGTCTGATACAGCAGGCCGGACGATTGACTGCCGAGCAGCCCGGCCACCGAGGCGAGGTTCACGATTGCGCCCTGCCCCTGGCGAATCATTTCAGGAATGGCATGACGGGCCATCATCACCATCGAGGTCACGTTGACCGCCATGGCCGGTTCCCATGCTGCGAGATCGACCTCAATCGCGCTGCCGGAAGGCCCACCGATGCCCACGTTGTTCACCAGCAGATCGACACGACCCCAGGCGGAAACCGCCTGTGCCACGGCCGCTGCGCAGTCGGCTTCGCGCGACACATCGGCCTCGAAGGCCATCGCCTCGCCGCCTTCGCGCTCGATCATGGCCACCGTGTCTCGTGCCGCAGCAATTGACCGATCAATCACCAGCACCTTCGCCCCACGGCGTGCCAGCAGCACCGAAGCAGCCCGTCCGTTGCCGACGCCATCGGTCTGGGAGCCGCCGCCTGTCACCAGTGCCACACGACCGTTCAATCGGGTGGCGTCATAGCCGGGGGTTTCATGCGGATCGCTCATCTCATGCCTCGTGTGTGATTGGACAGGCCACTTGAAACGGGCCCTCGATGAGGGCCCGTTGGTCACAGCGCTGCGGCTTTGACCCGTCTGTCAGGAGCGGATCAAGCCGGATTGCATCAGGAACTCAGTTCCGGAACACAGCGGCCATCGAAGCGTCTTCCTCAGCCCCTTCGTAGCGACGCAGCTCGTTGCGGCCCACCACCAGGTGATGGACTGCATCCGGGCCATCCGCGATACGCAGCGTGCGCTGCTGGGTATACATCTCGGACAGCGGGCTCCACTGCGACACACCGGTTGCGCCGTGCATCTGGATGGCGTCGTCGATGATCTTGCACACACGCTCCGGCACCAGCGCCTTGACCATGTGCACCCAGATGCGGGCTTCACGATTGCCCAGCACGTCCATGGCCTTGGCAGCCTTGAGGACCATCAGGCGCATGGCTTCGATTTCGATCCGGGCGCGGGAAATGATCTCGACGTTGCCACCCAGGTGGGCCAGCTTCTTGCCGAAGGCTTCGCGCGACAGGCCGCGGGTCACCATCAGGTCGAGCGCTTTCTCGGCTGCGCCGATCGAACGCATGCAGTGGTGGATACGGCCCGGGCCGAGACGCACCTGCGAGATCTCGAAACCACGGCCTTCGCCCAGCAGCATGTTGTCCTTGGACACGCGCACATTGTCGAACTTGATGTGCATGTGGCCGTGCGGTGCGTCGTCGTGGCCGAAAACCGTCATCGGTCCGAGAATCTTGACGCCCGGCTGATCGGTGGGGACCAGGATTTGCGATTGCTGCTTGTGCGGCGGGGCATTGGGGCTGGTCTTGACCATGGTGATCATGATCTTGCAGCGCGGATCGCCTGCACCCGAGATGTAGTACTTCTCGCCGTTGATCACCCATTCGTCGCCCTCGAGGACGGCGCTCATGCCGATGTTCTTGGCATCCGACGACGCACGGTTCGGTTCGGTCATCGCGTAGGCGGAACGAATCTCGCCATTGAGCAGCGGCTTGAGCCATTTTTCTTTCTGCTCGGGGGTGCCCACGCGCTCGAGCACTTCCATGTTGCCGGTGTCGGGTGCGGAGCAGTTCATGGTCTGCGAGGCCAGCCGGTTCTTGCCCAACTCAGCCGCGATGTAGGCATAGTCCAGGTTCTTCAGGCCCTCGCCGGTCTCGGCATCGGGCAGGAAGAAATTCCACAAACCTTCTTTCTTGGCCTGGTTCTTGGCTTCTTCGAGCACTTCGAGCTGACCCGGCGCATAGCTCCAGCGGTCGGCGCGACCTTCGCCCAGCTTGTGAAACTTCACCGACATCGGCTCAACGACATCCTGGCAAAACCGCTTCACATGCTCGTAGAGCGGCATTGCGCCTTCGGACATCCGAAGGTCGTTGAGGTCGTCAGACGGGTTCAGGGTGAACCCGGTGGCATTCTGGATATTTTCGGCTTTTCCCATTGTCTCTTCTCCCTGTGATCGGCATCGGTTGGTTACGAGCCGGTTTGTTGATCTGTTCAACCCGAAGTCTCAGGCCGCCAGTCCCTGTGCCTGTGCGGCCTGCATTCGAAGGCGCTCAGGTGATCCGAGCATCTGCCGATTGAAGCCGATGCGCTTGAACCAATAATGTAGCCCGAGCAGGTCGGTGAAACCCATGCCGCCGTGAACTTCGGTTGCCGATTTGGCAACCTGTGTGGCGACTTCGCTCAGATGGGCCTTGAGTTGACACACCGTCAGGTGCGCCTGATCGGGCATTTCACCCAAAACATGTCCGGCATACCAGACAAATGCCCGGGTGGGTTCGAGGTTCGCCGCCATGTCAGCGCAGAGGTGCTTGACCGCCTGGAATGATCCAATCACACGGCCGAACTGCACACGCTGATTGGCATAGGCCACCGCCTGGTCAAGCATGTTTTGAGCAGCACCCAGCGAATCAGCGGCCAGCACGGCACGACCCATATCGATCACCCGTTGACAGA
The DNA here is from genome assembly GCA_903923345.1 of uncultured Burkholderiales bacterium. Lineage (GTDB taxonomy): Bacteria > Pseudomonadota > Gammaproteobacteria > Burkholderiales > Burkholderiaceae_E > UBA4615. The sequence goes on from CAIXXI010000507.1 coordinate 2,644, forward strand.
CCTGTGGGCTCGACACTGCAAGCCGCTCAGCCCTGACGCCCTCAAAGACCAGTTCCCCGATGGGCCGGGTTCTATCCACCGTCTCCAACCGGCGGCGGGTCAAGCCCACTTCATTCGCCATGACCAGGTGCAAGGCATCCGTCTCGTCGGCCACCAGATAGGCATCGGCCTCGAAATCCAGCACATGCAGGGCGCGCCCATACAAGCGACCTTCGCGGGCGCTCACACCCGCGCCGCGCCGCGCGCCGGTGCGCTCGGCGAGCGCTGCGCCCACCACGACCTTGCCGGCCGCAATCCGGGGCAGCCATTCGGCCTGCTGAACATCGCTGCCCGCCGCCATCAGTGCAGCCGGCACCATCACCGCGTTGGCGACGAAGGGGATGGGCGCCACCCGATATCCGAGTGTTTCGGCGGCCAGACACGCGTCCAACGGGGCCAGCCCCACCCCACCGTGTTCGGGCGAAATCAAGAGGCCTGACAGGCCGATTTCGTTCAGGCCGGCAATCAGGTCGGTCGCCCGACCTTCGTCACGATCGGCGAAACGGCGCACCCGATCAAGCGGCGCCCGGTCTCGAAGGAACGCATCCAGTGTGTCTTTCAGGAGCACCTGATCGGCTGACAGTCCGAATTGCATCACGCTCCTCCCGACCTGGGCTCGCGCGGCATGCCCAGACCCCGCTCGCTGATGATGTTCTTCTGAATCTGGTTGGTGCCACCACCGATGATCAAACCCAGGTAGTACATGTAGTGGATCTGCCAGGCTCCGCCGTCCTGCAGCTCAGGGTGGCTGCCAAAGGCCAGGCCGCGTTCGCCCATCACATCGATCGCCAGACCCTCCAGCTCATGGCGCAATTCAGTGCCCTGCAGCTTGACGATCATCCGTGCAAGGCTGGCATCCTGCCCGGCGTTGAGCCGGCTGGACAGCACGCGCAGCTCGTTGTACTTCATGGCCATCACGCGCGCCTGAATCCGCATCAGGCGATCGAGATACTGCGGCTCGTCGATCAGCCTTCGGCCATCGACGGTCTCAGCCTTCATCAGTTCGATCAAGCCGTTGAGCCGTGCCTGCGAAATGTTCGGGTCTGCCAGGGAGTCCCGCTCATTGCCCAGGATCACATTGGCCACTCTCCAGCCGTCACCGCGCTTGCCGACGATCTGATGAGCCGGCACCCGAACGTCGGTGAAGAACACCTCGTTGAAGTTCGCTTTCATCGTCATGTCGACCAAGGGGCGCACTTCGATGCCCGGGGTGTCCATCCGGAACAGAAGAAAACTGATGCCCTGGTGCTTCGGCGCATCGGGTTCGGTTCGAACCAGACAAAAAATCCAGTCGGCCAGCTGGGCCGTGCTGGTCCAGATCTTCTGGCCATTGATGACCCAGTGGTCGCCATCCAGCACGCCGGATGTGCGCAATGAAGCCAGGTCGCTGCCGGCGCCGGGCTCTGAATAGCCCTGGCACCAGACCATCTCGCCTCGGAGGGTGGGCGCGATGAACTGGCGCTTTTGCTCGTCCGTGCCCAACTCGAGCAGTGTCGGCACCAGCATCGAGATGCCCTGCCCACCCAGGCCGGGGCTCACCCGGGCAGCAGCGAATTCCTCGGCGATGATGCGCGATTCGAGCAGGTCGGCGGGCTTGCCTGCGCCGCCAAATTCCTGAGGAATGGTTCGGGCGGTGTAGCCGTGCTCGATCAGGATGCGCTGCCAGCTTCGTGCCGTTTCATCGCGCGGCCCACCGGCTGCCGGAGCCAGATGACGGTGCGCCTGAATGAACTCGCGCACTTCAAGGCGAAATGCTTCGTATTGCGGGCCCAGACTCAGATCCATGCGATCGCTCCGCGCTGCAGGACGTTCATGACGGCGGCGTCCAGGAGGGTTTTCGCTTCTCACGGAATGCGGCAAGGCCCTCGGCCGCTTCTTCGGAGCCGAACATGCGCCGGCTCCAGATCGCCATCTCGGCGAAGGCTTCTTCCATCGGCAGTTGCTGGACCCTGCGAACCAGCTTCTTGGACTCAGCCACTGCGATGGGCCCGCCCAGGCGAATCGCATCGATTTCTTCCTGAACCGCTGCGCGCAACTGATCCTTCGGCACGGCCCGGTGCGCCAGACCCATCTGAACCGCCTGGGCTCCGGTGAAGCGCTCTCCGGTCACAAACAGCTTCATCGCATGGTGCGTGCCAAGCTTGGGCACACACACCACCGCGATGATCGCCGGAATCACACCAATGCGCACCTCGGAAAAGCTGCAGGGCGCGTCTTCGACTGCGACCACGATATCGGACGCACCGACCAGTCCGAGCCCGCCGGCAAAGGCTGCGCCATTGACCGCAGAGATCACCGGCTTGGGACTGTCGATCATGCGCTTGAGCACTTCGGGCAGCGAGACGGCACGCGCGCCATCGACACTGTGGCCCGGCGGATTTTTCAGGTCGGCGCCTGCGCAAAATGCGGGGCCGGTGCCGGTGATCACGATGCACCGGACGGAGTCATCGTGAGTTGCGGTGGTCAGGTGATCATCGAGTTCGTTGACCAGCGTCGTCGAGAGTGCATTGCGGTTCTCGGGGCGATTCAGCGTGATCCAGGCCGCGCCGTTCTCGACTGCGTACTGTGTGGCTTCGGTGCCAGGCATGGTTCGGCTCTCGTTCATGTCGCGGCTTCAAGCATGACCAGCGTGGCGCCATTTGCGACCTGATCACCCTGCGCAACCCTGATCGCCTTGACAATGCCATCGGCTGGCGCAGTGATGCGGTGCTCCATCTTCATCGCTTCCAGGACCAGGAGCAGTTGTCCGCGCTCAACAGCCTGTCCCTCAGTGGCTGCAATGGACAGCACCCGGCCAGGCATCGGGGCTTTGAGGCCACCACGGAAATCCGCTCGAGTGTTCGAGGCAAACCGGGGTTGTTCGATCAATTCGATGTCACCGAAGGGCCCGTGCATCAGACAGCGCTCCTGCACCCGATCGACCGCAAAGCGTGAGCGCTGTCCGTCGATTTCCAGGTCGATGGCATCACGTTCGACCTGAAACACCCGGGCACGGTGAGTCTGTCCATTGAGCTGAACCGTCAGGCTGGCGTCGCGCTCGACGACATACTCGACCTTGAGATCCGAGCTCGAGTCCTGCGCGCCCGCGGGACGGAAGGTGGCTCTTTGCGGCGGCATTTTCGAAGTTCGAAACCCGCTGGGGAGGGTCGCCAGCACGCGGGCGCCCGCCCTTCGCAGCGCACTGGCATGAAGCGCTGCGGCGATCGCGGCCAGTCCGAGTTCGGATTGCGTCGGGTCGCGTCTGGGCGCCGGCGCAACCCGCTCGATGAAGTCGGTTGTGGTGTCACCCGCCAGAAACTGCGGGGTTCGCAGCGTGGCCACCAGAAAATCCCGGTTGTGGGTCAAGCCCTGGATGCGGGTGGTCTCAAGCACTCGGGCAAGCTTGGCGGCGGCCTCGCGGCGCGTGGGCGCCTTGACGATGACCTTGGCGATCATCGGATCGAATTCGATCGCGATCTCGCTGCCGGATTCGATGCCGGAATCGAAGCGCACGCCATCGCCATCCACTGGCTGCCAGACATCGACCCGACCCGGAGACGGCAAGAAGTCCTGAGCGGGGTTTTCAGCGCACAGCCGCGCCTCGATGGCATGGCCATCGATCTTCAGGTCGGCCTGCGAATAGCCCAGCGTCTCACCCTCGGCAATCCGGATCTGCTCTCGCACCAGGTCCAGGCCCGTGATGGCCTCGGTGACCGGATGCTCGACCTGCAGGCGAGTGTTGACCTCGAGGAAAAAGAATGACTCACCACTCAGCAAAAACTCGACCGTGCCCGCGGAGTGATAGTCGATTGCGCGAACTGCATCGAGTGCGGCCTGCCCCATGCGATCTCGCAGGGACGGTGTCATGGCAGGCGAAGGCGCTTCTTCAATGATTTTCTGATGGCGACGCTGGATCGAGCATTCCCGCTCGAACAAATGAACCAGATTGCCGTGTCGATCGCCCAGCACCTGGATTTCGACATGTCGCGAAACGCTCAGCCACCGCTCCAGAAAAACCGTGCCGTTTCCGAACGCCGACTGGGCCTCGCGACGGGCTCCGGCAATCGCGGCATCCAGTCCGGCAGGCGACTCAACGATCCGCATGCCGCGTCCGCCGCCTCCGCCGGCTGCCTTGATCAGCACCGGATAGCCGATCCGTTCGGCTGCGTCGCGGGCATCCTCGCCTTCGACCAGTTCATGCGCCTGCAATGTGGGCACACCGATCTGTTGCATCAGACGCTTGGCCGACAGTTTGTCGCCGATGCCTCGGATCGCAGCGGGCGAGGGCCCGACCCAGGTCAGGCCGGCTTCGATCACAGCCTGCGCAAAGCCTGCGTTCTCCGACAGAAAGCCATACCCGGGATGCACCGCATCGGCACCGGCGCGCCGACAGGCATCGATGACCTTGCCGATATCCAGGTAGGTCTGCGCAGACGTGCGGCCATGCAGCGCAATCGCGGTGTCAGCCTCCCGCACGAAGGGCGCATCCGCATCGCCATCGGCGTACACCGCAACCGTCGAGATGCCCATGCGATGCGCGGTGCGAAAGATGCGCCGCGCAATCTCTGCGCGATTGGCGACCAGCAGCCGGCGGATGGGGTTCAGGGTCACATCCGCCATGTGCCGTACTCCTTGGTGCCTGCGATGGCCTTGTTATGGCACGCAGACAATGCGATGCCGATCACGGTACGGGTGTCGCGTGGATCGATCATGCCGTCATCGGAAATTCGGGACGTGGCGTACAGGCCCTTTGACCGCTCCTCGGCCCAGTGCTCAACCACCGCGACCCGCTTGTCATTGGCGGCTTCATCGAACGTCTCGCCGCGCCGCTCGGTGGCTGCACGCTGCACGATGGTCATGACACCCGCCATCTGTTTGGGGCCCATCACCGCGATCTTGGCCGTCGGCCAGATGAAGGTGAAGCGCGGCCCGAAGGCACGTCCGCTCATGCCGTAGTTGCCCGCACCATAGGACGCACCCACGATCACCGAGATGTGCGGCACGGTTGAATTGGACACCGCGTTGATCATCTTCGAGCCGTTCTTGGTGATGCCGTTTTGCTCGAAGTCGGTACCGACCAGGAATCCGGTGATGTTGTGGAGGAACAGCAGCGGCACATCGATCTGGTTGCACAACTGGATGAATTGAGCGGCCTTCTCGGCCGACTCTGGGAACAGCGCGCCGTTGTTACCCAGAATGCCAATAGGATAACCGTGGACCGATGCCCAACCGGTGATCAGCGTGGGGCCATACAAAGGCTTGAACTCCTCGAACCGGGATCCGTCCACGATGCGGGCGATCACCTCCCGCATGTCGAAGGGTTGGCGCAGATCCGATGACACAATGCCCAACAGTTCCTCGGGGTCGTGGCGCGGCGGGTCTGCAGGCAGCGTCGGGCCGGGGCCCTGCTTTCGCCAGTTCAGGTGGGACACCACCTCCCGGCACATGCGGATGCCATCCATCTCGTCCTCGGCGAGGTAATCGCCCAGGCCGGAGACCGTGCAGTGCATCTGTGCGCCACCGAGGCTTTCTTCGTCGGCATCCTCGCCGGTGGCCATCTTGACCAGTGGCGGGCCGCCCAGAAAGACCTTGGACTGGCCTTTGATAAAAATGTTGTAGTCGCTCATGCCGGGCTGATAGGCCCCACCGGCCGTCGATGCACCGAACACCACTGAGATGGTCGGAATGCGCAGCTTGGACAGTTCGGTGATCTCGTAAAAGAGGCGACCGGATTCAGCAAAATGGCCTGTTTCGCGGCGGATCGCGGCTTCCGGATCACCGTCGGCATCACCACGAAGGTCAGCGCCCGCCGACTCGACAAACTGTACATAGGGCATGCGATTGTCGCGGGCGATCTCCAGCCCACGCATCAGCTTCTTGGCGTTGAACGCATTGAAGGCGCCCGCCCGAACCGACGGGTCGTGGCCGAGGATCACGCATTCCACGCCTTCGATCACACCAATGCCCACGACAAAGCCAGAGCCCACCGTGAACTGGGATCGCCACGCGGCCAGCGGGCTGATTTCCAGGAAGGGAGAGTCGGGGTCGAGGACCATCGCAATGCGCTCGCGCAGCGGCAACTTGCCACGGGCACGCAAGCGCTTCATGGCGTCTTCACCACCGCCTGCCGCGACTTCTTCATGCAAGGCATCGAGTTGCTTCAGGGTCTGGAGCATCTCGTCGCGGTTCTGTGTGAAGCGCTCGGATCGGAGGTCCAGGGTGGACTCAAGGACGGGCATGGAAGCGGTTCTCCTGAATCCGGCTCAGAGCTCGAAAGCCCGCTTGTAGGCTGGCCGTGCGGTGATGCCCTCCCAGTAGCGACGGATATTGGGTGTAAAGACCTCCTCGATACCCAGCGACTGAGCGAGCACCAGCGAGTAGGTGACGCAGATGTCAGCAATCGTGAACCGGTTGGAACACAGATACTGACGATCCGCAGTGGCCGACTCGACGCTGCGCATGCGGGCCAGGAACCACTTTCGATAGTCTTCGACGACCTGCGGAACCCGCCGCTCTTCGGGTTCGAGGCGGGTGTAGCGCAGCACCAGGGTCTGCGGGAAGGTGAAGGTTGCATCGCTGCGATGCAACCAGTTCAGATAAGCGCCGTAGTCGGGCTCATCGACTTTGACTGCCAACGGCGACGGGCCATATCGATCAACCAGATACTGGCAAATGCCAGCCGATTCGGTCATGACCACATCGCCGTCCACCAGGCAGGGAATCGTGCCCAGCGGATTGATCTGCAGATAGTCCTTGCGGTGAACCCGAGGCGGAAACGGCATCGTGACCAACTCATGGTCCAGGCCCATTTCGAGCAGGGTCCAGAGCGGCCGCATCGATCGGGCGCGGGTGCAGTGATACAGGGTCATGGACATGCGCTTGCTCGCTTCAGTCAGTGACTCATCAGGGCTGAATCGCCCTGCCATGGGGAAATCTGATGGGCGTAAACACCTGGGCCATTTCGAAAGTGCGCGGCTTCTTCGAGGGTCTCGATGAAGGGCATGTTGGCCGGATAGAGCTCGGCCCCACGAGGACGCGGGCCCGACTTGGAGACATGCCCCCAGAGACGGTGGCCGACGACTTCCTCGGCCACTTCAACCGCCTCGATCAGCTTGTCGAGTCGGTAGCCGGTTTCGATGCCCATCTCCTGGCAAAGGTCCACGAAGTCTTCGGTCGGCACATGGCCTGCCGAGCGTCCGTTGCCCGAATAGGGGCAGCCCCCCATCCCACCCAGACAGGTGTCGAACTCGGTCGCGCCAAGCTGCAGCGCTTCGTAGTAACTCGCGATCGTGGAGCCTCGCTGATTGTGCAGGTGCATGTGGAAATGGCTGACCGTTGGCCAGCGCTCACGGATCGCCAGCATGGTCTCGCGAACGGTGTGGGGCAGGTTCCAGCCCATCGCTTCGTAGAGCGCCACCTTGGTGACCGTGATACCAGCCGCCTCCCACTTGCCGAACATCAGCTCAAGCAGGTCCATGCGCTGCTTCAGGCTGAACGGCCCCTCGAAATTCGAGCCGAAGGGATTGCCGATCCCGACCGAGGCTTCGCTGGCGCCAGACGCCTTCGCGGCCGCAACGATCGCATCGAGTGCGGCAATCTGCTGAGCCTGTGAGCGGTTGTAGTTGCGTCGTGCGAAGGTGTCGCAGACCTCGACCGCGGTACCGGGCAGGTGCGTTTTCTTGCGGATATCGAGCTTGGGGTAGTACTTGTCGGCCCGGTCATACCCGGTCTTGTTGAATACGGCCGCGGTATATCGAACGCCGGGTTTCGGTACGAAACGCTCGGCGATCTCATCGATACACGCCATCTGAGGCGTCCACTTCGGGTGCGCGAATGAGCCGATCGAGATGACTTTGGCGCCGGTTTCACCCAGCGCATCGAGCAGTCGCAACTTGGCGTCGACGGGAATCGATGCGCTTTCGATCTGCAGGCCTTCCCGCATGGTGTCGTCGGTGATGGTGACCGATTTTGGCAGTGTGCTCATGGTGGCGTCCTCTGTGGTCAGTGGGCGTGCTGTCTGGAGACATGACGCAAAACACGGCCGGCGCGTGCGCCCGTGAATTCGCCGTTTTCAACGCTGACTTCGCCGTTGACCAGGGTGGCCCGATAACCAACCGATTTCTGGATGTATCGGGTGGCGCCCCCCGGAAAGTCGTGCACCACCTCGGGGTGCAACTCAGCCACCGTCGATGCATCGAAGACGTTCACATCGGCGCGCATGCCAGGCGCCAGCACACCGCGATCGGTGAGGCGCAGCACGCGTGCCGGTCCCGAAGTCATGCGGCGAATGGCTTCACCCAGGGAATAGAGCCCCTTTTCACGGACCCAATGCGACAGGATAAAAGTGGACCAGCCTGAATCCATCACCTGTGACACATGCGCACCCGCGTCACCGAGCCCGGGCAGCACATTGGGGCTGCTGATCAGGTGAGACAACCCGTCCATATCAGGGTTGAACATGCGCAGTGTGTACAGCATCTTGCCGCGCGTCTCGAGGTTCATGCGCATGAAGGTCTCGATCCAGTGCTCGCCGCGTGCAGCCGCCATGGCCAGCAACTGGCATGACTCGCCGGCAGCGTAGTCGGGCACCGGGCCGTCGCCCATGTAATAGACCTTCTCGATGCTGGCGCCCAGGATGACCGGGAAACCCAGCTGTTTGGCCTCCTCGATCAGCACGGCGCGCTTGACCGGGTCATCGATTGTTGCCAGACGTTGCTCGAAGGGCATCGCACGCAGTGCCTTCCAGGCTGGGCCGCGGGTGGCGATCGGCAGGCTGGTCTGCAAGCCGAACACCAGGCCGGAACTGCGCACCTGTGCAACCGCAGTCATGTCGCGCCCCGCGCCTGCACACAGGGTCTCGAGCGCGCTGCGCCGCTGACCGGCCAGCGAGCCATCAGGGCCCACACCGTAGCTGAAAAGCACACGACTGCCGCCTTGGTCGGCGAGTGCCTTGAGCACTTCGAAATCCGCGCCCACCGCCTGCATGATGCCGCCGCGCGGACCGACGGCCCGGGCGATTTCAACCAGTTCGGCGGGGTCGGCAAAGGTGCCGGGAATTGGCCTTCCGTCTGGCAGGGTGTGGGGTGCAAACCGATTGGTCGAAAAGCCCACGGCACCGCGGTCAAGGGCCTGACCCACGATGTGCGCCATCTGGCGGCGTTCATCGTCGGAGGCCTGCTCTTCCACGGCCCGCTCACCCATCACGTAAAAACGCACCGCGCTGTGGCCAACCAGACCGGTCACATTGATGCCCGGACGCAATCCTTCGATTGCATCCAGATAGCCGCCGTAATCTTCCCAGTTCCAGGGCAAACCGCTCAGGATGGCCTGACGTGGAATGTCTTCAACCGACTCCATCATCCCGGCCAGCACGTCCTTGTCACCCGGCCGACACGGCGCAAACGTGACACCGCAATTGCCCAGCAATGCGGTGGTAACGCCATGCCAGCTCACTGGAGTGCAGTGCGGATCCCAGCCGATCTGCGCATCCAGGTGGGTGTGAATATCGACGAATCCGGGGGTGACGGTTTGACCGCGCGCATCGATCTCGCGCTTGCCGCGTCCATCGACCTTGCCCACGTCGGTGATCAAACCCTTACTGATGGCCACATCGCCAGCGATAGGACCACTGCCGGTCCCGTCAACGATCTGTCCTCCGCGAATCACGATGTCGTGAGCCATGGGGTCTCCCTGTGTCTGTATGCGAATGTGCGGACTGTGCGCAGCGGCGGATCCGCCGGCTGGTCTGCTGCTTATCCCGCTACGTTGAGGGGCGGTCCGCGATCTGTCAAATCGACATTGCCGAATTTCTGCCCCGCATTGCCGGCGCGTGCTGTTTCGGCGCTGCTGTGATCGCATGTCGGCATACATGTTCAGACATCTCGAAGGTCAGAACTCGATACAGACAATGCCCTCATCCAGGCTGTCCTTGCCACGGAACCAGGCGGTTTCATGGCGGACCGGGTCGATGCAGATGCCGACCTGCCACGGTTGAGCAAAAAAGGCGCGCTGTGTGCTGCGGTCGGTGCCGCTGAAAAATGCGCCCAGATCAGGGTGTGAATGCACCCATCCAACCACCGCATATCCGGCATCAATCAGGGGGCGGGCGTCGTCCCAGACCTCGGTGCCCAGTGCAAGCGAGATGCCCGTGCCCTCGAAGACCCTGCCAGGGACGAACCGCTCAATCGAGATCATCGAGCACTCGACCGAGCTCGAATGCTCGGTGCTGGCCGAGTCAGCGGGCGCTGCGCGCAGTGCAAAGCGCCGACCCAGCAACAAGCCGCCTGCCTCGACACGGTGATCCGCGAGGAATGCATGAATCTGCAGCTTCAACTCCCGTGGCAAGGCAGCACACAACTGCGCTTCGCGGGATTGGGCGAGCATCTCGAGTGCCAGTGCAAGGCCGAGTTCTCCGGCCATCGTCGAGAACGAATGCTGGGCAATCGGGTCAGAGGCGTCCTCCCAGCGCAGAGTCATGGCGTCGCTCGATGGTGCGTGCTCATCAAGGCCGGAACACCGATGCAAGGCGAAGGGAGCCCGCTCATGTTGCGTCCTTCCACGCCAGACTGCCACCGGCTCTTGAGACCGCCGCGACCGTGTCGGTCGGAAATGCTTCGGCTGAACGTTGCAGCGCCGTGCGATACCAGGCAGCCGCAGCCGGGTTGGCAACAGAGTCGAGGTTGGTCACATCGGATTGGTAGGTTGCAATGCGAACCATTCGCTGAACGTACAAATCGAGGTACTCCGAAACCATCCATTTGCGGCCCTGGCAGACCGTGCCATCTGCAAAGACATTCGGATGCCAGACCGCTGGCGAGAGCCAGGAACGCGGGGGATCTCGAAACGGATAGCCCGCCGGCAGAGCGATGCGCAAGTCAACCGACCGCCCGGCACGCTGCGGATAGCTGCCATCGAGTGCAACCCGATGCATCAGCCTGAGGCGGATTTCGGTCGGCACCTCGGAATCGGCCGATATGAAGACCAGTTTGCCGGCCGAGTCTGCACAGAGCGCTCGCACTCGGCGAAGGTCTTCCCGCCGCCGCGTTTCAAGCGGATTCATTGCTGGCCTGCAACCAGCACCGGTTGGACCTCGAGCACATCGCCCGGATCCGCAATGCTGCCCACCGGCTGCGAGGCAGGTACCGTCACCCCTCGAGTCACATTGACCAGGGTGTAATCGGTATCGGTCGGAAGCTTCCAGTTGTCGACCGCCGCCTGGATCAGTTGGCTCGCAGATTGAATCGATTCGACCTCGACCTGCGCTTTTCGGGATTGGTCTGCAGTCCGGATCACAAGTTTCAGGTTCTCAGTCATGGTGTATCTCCACACACAGGTCAAGGCGCGGGTCATCGACCCACAGGAATGGAAGCTCGGGTGCACGTCCTTGTGTTGCACCCAGCAGATCGCCCAGGCTGCACAGGTCCCGGGAATCGACGTGGATCGTGCCCACGCTGCAAGCACGGCAGGCCAGCACATCGCTGCTGTGGGACCGCAAGCGCGAACCGATTCGGATCGAGTCAACTGCATCCTGACCGCATTGAGCACACCGTGCACCGAAAATCACAGGCTCGGGCAGGCGCACTCGCAGCATCTGGGCGGCTGCGCCCAGGTCAAGCGGCTGGGAGTCGGACCAGTGCACTCGCTGCACACGGTCGTGTTGCACGTGGCTGCAGCAAGGGCAGGCAGGATTTCGGCTGATGAGGCTGGGCTGCGCGCGGGCACCGATCGCATCGATCAGAACGCGACGTGACCGGTCGGGCCCGGTCTGGGGTACACCCATGCGCAGCCCCCAGGACACCATCAGCGCGCCAGCGGCACTGGATGTGACGATCGTGGTGGGCACCTTGCGTTCGGCCAGTCCGGCCCTGCGCATGCCTCCACAGGCATAGCGTTGTGCGATGCGTTCATATGCGGAGTGAGGCAGGCCGCACTCGTAGCAGCCGATGCCGTGTCCGCTTGAAAACGGGAAATGCTCAACACTCGCATGCCTTGCATCGATGGCGCCATCAACCAGATCCACCCCGGCAATCAGGCACAACTCGTTGATCCTCAGGCGGGCCTCGAAGTTGTCCAGGCACGCGAAGACAACATCGTGTCCGTCTACCTGAGAAGGGCGCATCGATTCGATGAGATCAGCGCAGACCGGTTCAACCTGGACAGCGGAATCGAGTTCCTTCATGCGCATCGCGACGATCTGGGCTTTCTCATGCCCCACATCGGCCTCGCGAAACAGCACGCTTCGAGTCAGGTTATGCAGTTCGACGTGATCCCGATCCCACAGCGTGATGTGTCCAACGCCCAGCAGCGTCAAGTTCTTGCAGACCTCATTTCCGATCGCACCCGCCCCGACAACCAGAGCCCGAGTCGAAGCCAGTCGGTCCTGATCAAACCAATCGATCATCCTGTGACGGGCATGACGATCGGGTTCGAAGTCATTCAATTACGCACCTCCAGCACCATGCGTGTGTCTGACACCAGCAAGCGCAATCCGTGGGCCTCGTCTCGAAGCAGCAGCCCGCGCAGTCGAATGCTCGACCCTAGCAGCGAACTCGCGAATGCCTTGCCCTTGAGGCCGTGACCCGCCTCATCAACGAAGACCAGCCGAACGTCGACCCCGCCGGAATCTCGCATCAGCATGGCCGGCCAGTTGCCCATTGCAGGCAGCCGGCTGACCACGGTTCCGCCCAGGGTCACTGCTCGCCCGACGGCGGCCAGATAGCCTTGCAGATCGATGGGCTCCGGTATCAGGGCGCGATCTCTAGGTGAAGAGTCAGCGCTGTCCCTGAAGCCGGCGTCGCGTGGCTCAGTTCGGCGAAACGCCTCGGGCGCAAGCGTTCTGAGCGATGTTCCTCCACATGAGGCACAACACCCCCCGTTGTGCTGCGTCAGCAGCTCTGCGGAATCAGGGTGGTACAGGGCACGGCAGTCCTCGCAGCGGACCACACCCGCTTGGGGATCAAGGGCTGCGCCCGTGAAAAAATCAGTTGGCAGATCGGCCGAGTCACTTTCAGCCGCGTGGGAAGCAAAAGGCGACGCATCCTCGAAGGGCGTCTGGGACCCTGTCCGAGCTGACCCGTAACCTGACCGAGGTCGATACCGACTGGGGTCACCCGGACGCACCCGACCCCGCGACGCCATCGACAGCAGTGCTGCCACCAGCATCACCGCCGCTGCGATCAGAAAGAGGGGCAGAAAACGCATGGTCTCAATTGGGCCTGCTTGGAGGAGGGTGTCGCAGAGCTGAGCACAGGCGAGCTTCTGTCTGTGCGCAGACCGGTATGCTTGGGCTTTGACCTTCCATTTTCAAGCCCATGACCTATTCGACTCTTCAGACCACACTGTCGCAAGGTGTGGCGGTGATCTGGCTCAACCGACCCGACGTCCGCAACGCGATGACCATCGAACTGATCGGAGAACTGACTGACGCGGTCAACGCCGCCAGTGAGGATCCGGAAGTCAGGGCAATCGTGCTCGCTGGCACTGGCAAAGCGTTCTGCGCCGGCGCCGACCTGAACTGGATGAAAGCCGCTTCGACCTACGGCCCAGCCGAAAACGAGGCCGACTCGATCAAGCTCGCCAACTTGCTGCGCGCGATCGCGGAATCGCCGAAGCCGACGGTCGCCCGCGTGCATGGACCTGCCTTCGCAGGCGGGCTGGGTCTGGTGAGCGCGTGCGACATTGCGGTCGCGTCCTTCGAAGCCAAGTTCTGCCTCACGGAAGTCCGTATCGGACTGATCCCCGCCATGATCAGCCCCTATGTGATTCGGGCCATGGGCCCTCGTGCGGCAAGCCGCTATTTCCTCACCGCCGAAGTCTTCGATGCCGCTGAAGCCTATCGACTGGGCATCGCCCAGGAGTTGGCTCCGCCCGAAGAGCTCGATGCTGCAGTGAACCGCATTCTGGGCACGCTGGTCCTGGCAGGCCCCCGTGCGATGGCAGATACCAAGCGACTGATTCACGACATCACCGGCAAAACCGTAGACGACGCCCTGGCACGCGACACCGCGCAGCGCATTGCACAGTCTCGTGCAAGCGAAGAAGGCCGGGAGGGCATCGCCTCGTTCCTGGAGAAACGCAAACCGAATTGGCATCCGCAGGATTGAGCATCTTGGCGCTACTTCAATCCCGGACAAATGCAGTCACCAACGGATCGGGGCCGACCTGGCAGCTCCAGTGGCCGTGGACGGCGGGATCAAATGTGGCGCCCTGCGGCAGCACATCAGCCGAGTAGAAGTGCTCGCCGGGGCCGAAGGTGCGGCTGGTGCCATCGTGAAGACCAATCTTCATCTGCCCACGCAGGATGAAGACCCATTGCGGGGCGCCAGTGCAATGAAAACTGCTGCGAAACCCTACGGGGCTTTCGCGCAACTGCAGGGCACTGCAAGATAACGGCATCGACAGCCGCGACTGCTCGGTGCCCTGCGCCAGATCGATGACGGATTCCCGAAAACGCGCACGGCCATCGGTATCCGTGAACAGAATGACCTGATTGAAGCGGGCCATGTGAGTGAACTCCTCTGCGATGAGTGACGACACTTCGAGAATACCCGCCTTACCCCGGGGCACATCGATCTGACGGCCGATGACCAATGGCCTAGACCGTTCGTTGAATTGCTGCTGCGCGATGGGGCTGTTAGCCTTCGGTCATCACGTCAGACACGTTGTTGCGAGGCGCAGCGCCGCAACCATGCACCCATCCAGGGTCTTTGGTTGCGCCGACTGGCAGTTCATGCAGGCGTGCTCTTCGGCAACACACGTTTTCTGAGGCGGGTATGTTCGACAAGATCCTGATCGCCAATCGAGGCGAGATCGCCTGCCGCGTGGCAGCCACTGCACGCAGGCTCGGCATTCGTACTGTCGCGGTCTATTCGGACGCAGATGCCAACGCGCGTCATGTTCATGCCTGCGATGAGGCCATCCGGGTTGGACCGGCGTCTGCGCGCGAGTCCTATCTGCGTGGTGATGTGATCCTTGATGCTGCGCGTCGCAGCGGCGCGCGCGGCATTCATCCAGGCTACGGATTTCTCTCAGAAAACGAAGGCTTCGCTCAGGCGTGTGCCGATGCAGGGCTTGTCTTCATCGGGCCGCCGCCTGCAGCGATCCGGGCGATGGGACTGAAGGCCGAATCAAAGCGCCTGATGGCGCAGGCCGGCGTGCCGCTGATTCCCGGCTACCACGGCGCAGACCAAAGTGATGCGCTGCTTGCGCAAGAAGCCGAACGAATCGGTTACCCGCTGCTGATCAAAGCCAGTGCCGGGGGTGGCGGCAAGGGCATGCGTATTGTTCGGCAACACGCCGAGTTCGAGTCGAATCTCACATCCTGCCGCCGCGAGGCAGCCGCCAGTTTCGGCAACGACGCAGTCCTGATCGAGCGCTATGCGAGCAAGCCCCGGCACATCGAAATCCAGGTCTTTGCCGACACTCAGGGCAATACGGTTTACTTGTTCGAACGCGACTGCTCGGTGCAACGGCGCCATCAGAAGGTGATCGAAGAAGCCCCTGCACCCGGTCTCGATGAAACGCGGCGGCGGGCCATGGGAGAGGCTGCGGTGGCCGCCGCGCGCGCAGTGAACTATGTGGGTGCCGGAACGGTCGAATTCATCGTCGATGCCTCGGGCGATTTCTACTTCATGGAAATGAATACCCGGCTGCAGGTCGAGCATCCGGTGACCGAGATGATCACTGGGCTAGATTTGGTCGAGTGGCAGCTGCGGGTGGCCTGTGGCGAGCCGCTGCCCCTGCGGCAAGATCAGCTGTCGATTCGCGGTCATGCGATCGAAGCGCGTGTTTATGCGGAGAACCCCGATCGCGGATTCCTGCCCTCGACCGGCACATTGAAGCACCTGCTCACGCCGGATGCAGCCCGATTCAGTGTCGCGCCCGATTCACGCGGAAACCCCGCTGCAGTGCGGATCGACAGTGGTGTGGAGCAGGGCGACGCCATCACGCCCTTCTATGACCCCATGATCGCCAAGCTGATCGTCTGGGGCGAAAACAGACCCGAGGCGCTGCAGCGTATGCGTGACGCGCTGTCCCGCTTTGAAGTGGTTGGCCCGACGACGAACATCGCCTTTCTGGGTCGCCTGATGCGCTGTGACTCATTCGTCGATGCAGACCTCGACACAGCCCTCATCGAACGCGAACGCGACGCACTGGCCGCGCCTAAGCTCAGTGTGCGTATCGAGCAGCTGGCCGCAGCCGCAGCCGCAGTGCTATGCGACCAGATGGTCGGTGCGGACACACCCGAGCCCTGGTCCATTACAGACGGGTTTCGGGTGTCAGGCCGCGCGCGACATCGACTCGAATTCACCCAGAATGGAGAAACCTTCTGCGTTGACGTCGACTATGACCGCCACGGGTTGACCTTGCACGCTCTGGGCGAATCAACCTGTCTGGCCGGGCTTCGCAGGCAGGGGTATCGCATCACCGGTTTACTGGGCACTGCGCGCTTGAATGCATCGGCCATCATGGATCGGGACACACTGCACCTGTTCCTGCCTGAGGGTCGATTCAGCTTTGGCTATTCCGTCGCTCAGGATGCTGCCGAGACTGACTCCAGCGATGCGCACAGCCTGGCGGCGCCCATGCCGGGCAAGGTCATCGCACTGATGGTCCAGGCCGGTGCACGGGTTCGGAAGGGGCAGCCGCTGCTGGTCATGGAAGCCATGAAGATGGAACACACCATCACGGCGCCTGCAGACGGTACGGTCGAGAAGCTCCCATTCGGCGTCGGCGATCTGGTGGGTGAGGGGGCAGCACTGGTGGGTTTTGCTGCGCACTGAACGGGCATTGATCCTGCCTGCAGGTGAATGAGGCGCCCGATCGCAACGGCGCGGTCGGTTCGCATCACACACCCCCCTTCGAGTTCGCCGCCATGACATCCACAGACGCTTCGCCCGCCAGCTTCATGCACTTGCCCTTGACGATGCCAACCAGCACCGTCACAGGCGATATCCTGCTCACCGCCTGCCAGCGTTCGATCACACTGAATGCGGAGTTCGTC
>CAIXXI010000508.1 GCA_903923345.1 uncultured Burkholderiales bacterium
AGGCGGTCAATCGGGCCGGCCTGGAGCAGGCATTCGACCGTGCCCGGGGCAGCTTGCAGGCAAGCGACTGCCTGTCGATTGCCTTGCTCGATATCGACGACTTCAAGCGGGTCAATGATGCAATGGGCCATTTCGCCGGTGACGGAACCCTTCGCCATCTGGCCGATTTGCTCAAACGCGTGATGCGCGCCGGCGATACGGTCGCACGGTTCGGCGGCGAAGAGTTCGTGATCCTGATGCCCGGACTCGATCTCGATGCAGCTCAGTTACTGCTGTTGCGAGCTCAGCGGGAACTGACTCGGGAAGTGTTCCTGCACCAGAACCACCGCATTCTCATCACGTTTTCGGCCGGGGTGACCCAGGTTTGTTTCGAAGACACCCTGGAGATTGCACTGCTTCGCGCCGATGCCGGCATGTATCAGTCCAAGCGCACTGGCAAGAACCGCGTTTCGGTCGTCTAACCGTCAGCAGCGGTCAGTCGATCAGCCCATTGCGAAGACAGTACGCAGTCAGTTCGGCATTGGTCTGAACGGACAGCTTCTCCATCACCCGAGTTCGATAGACGGTCACGGTCTTGGGGGACAGGCTGAGTTCGGCAGCGATATCCGATAGCCGCTTGCCCGAGGCCAGCCGGATCAGTGTCTGGAATTCGCGATCCGACAGGCGTTCGTGAGGGGCATGGGTGTCGTCGACCGACAGGCGTTCGGCCAGCGCCTCGGCGATGGCCGGGGTGATGAATTTTCGACCGGCATGCAGGGTCCGGATCGCGGTGATGATCTGCGCCGGATCGGCCGATTTGTTCAGATAACCCATTGCGCCAGCCTTCAGCGCCCGGATTGCATACTGTTCCTCTGGATGCATGGTCAGCACCAGCACGCGGATTTTGACCGGCTGATCGGCCAGCGAATGCAGCACATCCAGACCGCTGCGCCCCGGCAGATTGATGTCGAGCAGCAGCACATCGAATTCGATCGTCCGCAGCAACTCGCGCAACTCGCCGTAATCCGCCGCCTCGCCCACGACGCTGATGTCGCCGGCATCATTGAGCGAGTCGCGCAGACCGCGCCGGATGAGCGCGTGGTCATCGACCATCGCGACGCGGATCATGCTTCTTCTCCCGAGGCGAGTCGAACAGCCGCCTGATCGGTCAGGGGAATCGTGAGCATCACCATGCCGCGCGGAACGCCGGTCGGAATCTCGATCCATCCATTGACCTGTCGCACCCGTTCGGTCAAGCCGCGCAGACCGAAGGATCCGTCCTTGTCGAGGTCGCCTTCAGCGATGCCCCGACCATCATCTGAGATTTCCAGTGACAGCACGTCAGCGTTGACCATGAGATCGAGTCGCGCCTGGCCGGCGCCGGAATGCTTGGCGATATTAGTGAGTGACTCCTGGGCCACGCGATAGACCGCGATTGCAATCCGCTCTGAGACTTCGATCTGGTCCCGGTTGCTGGCCAGCTGAACATCGATGCCCGTGCGCCGCCTGAACTGCTCGACGAGAAACTCCAGTGCGGCCACCAGTCCAGCGTCCAGTGCCGGCGGGCGAAGGTCGCGCAGGATGCGCTGGACCGCGTCGACCGCCTGGTTGAGCGTCTCGAGTCCCTGCTGCGCCCGTGCGCGGATCGGGTCAGTGCCCTGGCGTTCGATCCAGGACAAGTCGAAACGCAAGGCGGTCAGCATGCCGCCGATGTCGTCGTGCACATCGCGCGCAATCGCGGCGCGTTCAGCCTCGACCGCCTGCTGCAGATGATCGTTCAGTTCGCGCAGCCGTTGCTCCGAAGCGGCCAGCGCCTGTCGAGACTGCATGCGTTCGGCACGCAGTGCAGCGGCCGAGAGCGCATTGCGAAGGGCCAGCCCCAGTCTGGCCAGACGCCCCTTGATCAGGTAGTCGTCAGCCCCTGCCTGCATCGCAGCGACCGCGACGTCTTCGCCGATGGCACCCGAAACGATGATGAACGGCAGATTCAGTCCCTTTGAACGAATGATCTCCAACGCAGCGGTGCTGGAGAAACGAGGCAGGTGGTGATCCGAGATGACCGCATCCCACGGGCGGGTCTCGAGGGCGACTTGCAGGGCGCGAGCATCTTCGACCCGGGTTGCCTGCGCCGGCAGACCCTGTCGATGCAGCTCCCGCAACAGGAGTTCGTAGTCGAGTTCGGAGTCCTCGATGACGAGCAACCGCAGCGGGTCTGACCCTCTGCTGCCGAAGGCAGCCTGCTCAACGGAAATGGTCGGATGCACCGGCGCTTATCGCGAAATGCCGAAGGGGGCTGCAGCCGGAGAATCAGCGCTGAAGGGCCTTGAGGCAGCCTGCTCGTGGCGATGTTAGCACGCAGGCCCAACCGGAATGTCTCTATTGGCGAGCGATATGGACGATGAAGAATTGAGAGAAACCGCAGGCGAAGTGCCCGTCAAGCTGGCTGCAGACATGCAGGATGAGCTGCTGACGGCTGGTACGGAGCTCGATCGCCTCCAGCGTTTGCTCTCGGATGCGGTCGCGCAGCTCAATGCCCGTTTTACGCAGGCCCTGGAGGAACAGGCTCGGCTGCCGGACTCGGCGCGCAGCGAGGCGGTTGCCGCGCAGCTGCGTGGCGCGCTGATCGCCCTCCAGTTCGAAGACATGGCCTCGCAAATCATCTCGCATTCACGGCGGCGCGTGGCGTCGGTCGCCGATTGTCTGGGCAACCTGGTGATGGGCGAGCCCGAAACCGACTGCGACGTGCAGTGGGTGTCCCGTCCCTGTCCGGTTGCGCAGCGTGCTGTCGACGCCGGATCAATCGAACTTTTTTAGGTAATCGGAGGACAACAATGGCGTCGATTCTCGCTGTGGACGATTCCGCCTCGATGCGACAGATGGTCTCGTTTGCATTGCGCAGCTCCGGACATCAGGTGATCGAGGCTGTCGATGGACAGGACGCGCTCGAGAAGATTGGCGGCCAGCCGATCGACCTGGTCGTGACCGACCAGAACATGCCCCGCATGGATGGCTTGACGCTGGTGCGCGAATTGCGTGGCACGGATCAGTTCAAGCGAACGCCGATTCTGGTGCTCACCACCGAATCCAGCGACGAAATGAAACAGGCCGGCCGCGCTGCGGGCGCAACCGGATGGATGGTGAAGCCCTTCGATCCGGTTCGCCTGATCGAGGTGATCGGCAAGGTCTTGGCGAAGTGATCAGTATCACCGGAGGATTGCGATGAGCGGCACACAGACAGGGCAGGGCAGTGGCGGGGCATTCGACCTGTCGCAGTTCCATGAGGTCTTCTTCGAGGAAGCGGGCGACAACCTGGCCAGCATGGAGCAG
>CAIXXI010000509.1 GCA_903923345.1 uncultured Burkholderiales bacterium
GGCAAGACCACCCTGGCACGCCGGCTCGCCGAGCGCTTCGGCGCGCAAACCGTGCTCGAGACACCGCAGGCCAATCCTTTTCTCGAGCGCTTCTATCGGGACAGCGCCCGCTATGCATTGCCCACACAACTGCACTTCCTGTTCCAGCGCATCGACCAGATGCGAGAGCTGTCGCAGCGTGACCTGTTCAATCACGCAGCCATCGGCGATTTCCTGCTCGAAAAAGACCGGATCTTTGCCAGCCTGACCCTGTCGGACGACGAGCTCGCGCTGTATCGCCAGATCTTCGACACCTTGCAGCCACACGCCCCGGCCCCCGATCTCGTGATTTATCTGCAGGCGCCGCCAGACACCCTGGTGGAGCGGGTGCGCAAGCGCGGCATCGCAATGGAAGAAGCCATCTCCGAGGATTACCTCCGAGCGGTGGTCGATGCATACAGCCGCTTTTTTCACCATTTCGATGCGGCGCCGCTGCTGATCGTGAACACCGAGCACCTGAATCCGGTCGATCGAGATCCCGATTTCGAGCTCCTGGTGCATCATGTCGCCGGCATGAAAGGACGCCGGGAATTTTTCAATATGGCCCGCTGAAGCGGGCGCTGGGAGGAGACCATGCCCCGTATCCAGGCCTCAACGGCCCTGTCGCGCCTTCGGGTGCTTGACCTCACCCGCGTGCGTGCGGGTCCCGTCTGCGCGCGTCATTTCGCCGATTTCGGCGCGGATGTGATCAAGATCGAAACCACCGGCGACGAAGACCTGGGTGGCGCACGCCACGGCCCGGATTTCCAGAGCCTGCACCGGAACAAGCGCTCGATGACCCTGGACCTGAAAGCGGCGGCCGGCATTGGCATCTTCAGGGATCTGGTCCGCACGGCCGATGTCGTGATCGAGAACTACCGCCCGGATGTGAAAGACCGCCTGGGCATCGACTACCAGTCGCTGCGGGCGATCAATCCGCGCATCGTGCTGGCCAGCATCTCGGGTTTCGGGCAAGACGGCCCCTATCGCGACCGCGCCGGTTTTGACCAGATTGCGCAGGGTTTGTGCGGAATCATGTCCGTCACCGGTTTTCCTGAGCAGGGCCCGCTGCGCGCCGGCGCCGCGGTGGCTGATGTCACCGCGGGCCTGCTGGCCGCACTGGGCATCATGACCGCCCTGCATGAGCGCGACCAGACCGGCGAAGGCCAGTGGGTGCAATCGAACCTCCTGCAGGCCGGCATCACCCTGCTGGATTTCCAGGCGGCCCGCTACACCATGTCAGGCGAAGTGCCGGCTGCGGTGGGCAACGACCATCCGACCAGCATGCCGACATCGGCCTATCGCACTGCCGATGGCCACCTGAATGTGGCGCCATCGGGCAGCGTCATGTGGCAGCGCCTGTGCGATGCGATCGGTCGGCCCGAGCTGGTGAAAGACGAGCGCTTTGCCAAGGCCGAACTGCGGGCGGCCAATCGCTCCGCGCTGGCCGATGAACTCAACGCGGCCCTGTCGAAGCGGCGCAGCGCAGAGTGGGTCGAACTGCTCAACGCCGCCGGCGTGCCCTGTGGCCCGATTTACGCCATGGACGAGGTCTTTGCCGACCCGCAGGTCAAGCACCTCCAAGCCACGGCGAGCGTCGAGCACCCGACCCTGGGCACGCTCAACATCCTCAATCAGCCGATCCGACTGTCGCGCACCCCGGCCGCGCTCGTGACCGCCACGCCCGAGCGCGGCGACCACACCGACGAAGTGCTCGGTGAACTCGGCCTGGACGCCGCGCAGATCGCCCGCCTGCGTGCCGACAAAGTCGTGATCTAACCGCCCCGCCGAACCTTCCGTCACCGTTCAACGCATCCCATCAGGAAACCTCATGCCCGAAATCCTCAAGCACCGCAGCGGCGCCGTCGCCACGCTCATCATCTCCAACCCCGCTCGCATGAACGCGATGAGCCGCGACATGTGGCTGCAGCTTGCTGACGGCATTCGCGAAGCCGATGCCGATCCGTCGGTGCGGGTCGTCGTGCTGCGCGGCGAAGGTGAAAAGTCCTTCGTCTCGGGTGCCGACATCTCCCAGTTCGAAAAAATGCGCAGCAACGCCGATGCGCAGGCCGAGTACGAACGCGCGGTCAACGGTGGATACAAAGCGCCCACCGAGTGCAGCAAACCAGTGGTCGCCGCGATCCGGGGCATCTGCATCGGTGGCGGACTCGGCCTGGCCGCAGCCTGCGATGTCCGGATCTGCTCGGATGACACCATCTTTCGCATGCCGGCCGGTCGCATGGGTCTGGGCTATGGCCCGGCCGGTGTGCGCCGCTTCGTGGCCATGATCGGTGCGGCCAACACCGCCGACCTGTTCATGTCGGCACGCAAGTTCGGCGCCGCAGAAGCCCTGCGGATCGGATTCGTCTCGCAGGTGCATGCGCCGGACAAGCTCGACGCGGCGGTGGCCGACTACGTCCAGATGGTGAGCGAAAACGCGCCGCTGACGCTGGCTGCGGCCAAGTTCGGCATTCGCGAAGCCCTGTCCGATCCGGCTGACCGCGATCCCGAGCGGGCGCTGAAGATGGTACAGGCCTGTTTCGACAGCGAGGACTATCGCGAAGGTCGAACCGCCTTCATGGAAAAGCGCGTGCCGCAATTCAAGGGCCGCTAATACCGTCGCCCTGAAGCCTCGCCCGGCACAGTCGACGATCAAACAAAGGAGACAGACATGAAACCGGTTCAGTCCAGACGTCGAATCCTGATGGCGTCCATGGGCCTGGGCGCTGCGGGCCTCGTGCCGCTTGGCGCGCGGGCCCAGTCGGGCGAGTGGCCAGCCAAGCCCCTGCGCATCGTGGTGGGCTATCCACCGGGCGGCTCGGGCGATTTCATCACGCGGGTGGCGGCCGACGAATTGTCCAAAGAGCTCGGCGTGGCGGTGGTGGTCGAGAACCGCCCGGGTGCAGGCGGGACCATCGCCAATGAAGCCGTTTCGAAAGCGGCGCCGGACGGCTACACCATCCTCAATGCCGGCCCGATGGCCACGACCGACTCGCTCTACCGCAAACTCGGCTACGACTCGCGCCGCGACTTCATCGCAGTGAACCAGCTCGCCGTCGGGCCGATGATCATCTGTGTCAACAACGACCTGCCGGTGAAGTCGCTCAAGGACCTCATCGCGTATGCCAAGGCGAATCCGGGCAAGCTCAACAGTGCCGGCTCAGGCAATGGCTCAAGCCCGCATCTGGCCTCGGCCCAGTTCGAGTCGATCGCCGGGGTGAAGTTCACCACCGTGCAGTTCAAGGGCGGCGGCGCGGCCGCCACGTCCACGATCGCAGGCGACACTCAGGTGATGTTCGCCACGCCCCCAACGGTGATGAGCTTCATCAAGGGCGGTCGCATGCGGGCATTGGCCCTGACCATCCCCCAGTCGACCTCCTCGATCCCGGGCATTCCGGGTGCTGCCGAAGCAGGGCTTCCCGGCTACGACTCCAGCTTTTCATTCGGCTTGTATCTGCCCGCAGCCGCACCTCCGGCCATTATTAGGGCGCTCAGCCTGGCGACCGCCCGTGCCATGGCCCGCCCGGGCGTTCGGGAGAAGGTCGCCAGTCAGGGAATGGATGTCGCAACTTACCCCTCCGCCGAGGCATTCGCCGCGGCACTGAAGGAAGGCGCAGGCGGGCTGGAGCGAGCGGTCAGGGAGTCTGGCGCGAAGGTGGAATAAGTCGGCCGAGCTGGCCCCCTCAGCCCGATTCAGCCCCGATAGCCCTGCGGGTTGGCGCTTTGCCAGCGCCAGCCGTCCTCGCACATCGCTGCAACACCCAGCTGGGCACGCCAGCCCAGCAGGGCCTGCGCCTGCGCCGGATCGGCATAACAGGTGGCGATATCGCCCGGGCGCCGATCAACGATCGCATAGGGCACCGCCCGCCCGCTGGCCTGCTCGAAGGCCTTGACCATGTCGATCACCGAATAGCCGATGCCGGTGCCCAGGTTCACCGTCCACTCGCCCGGCACCTCGAAGGCCCTGCGCAGCGCGGCCAGATGCCCCTGAGCCAGATCGACCACATGGATGTAATCGCGCACGCCGGTGCCATCGGGTGTGGGCCAGTCTCCGCCGAACACACTAAGCCGCTCGCGCCGGCCCACCGCAACCTGTGCGATGAAGGGCATCAGATTGTTCGGGATGCCCTGCGGGTCTTCACCGATCCGGCCACTCGCATGGGCCCCGACCGGGTTGAAGTAGCGCAGGTTGCCGATCGACCAGCGCGGATCGGCCGCCGCCAGATCACGCAGAATGAACTCGATCATCCATTTGGTCCGTCCATAGGGATTGGTCGGACCGGTGGGGGCCTCCTCGCGAATCGGCACCGATTGCGGGTCTCCGTAGACGGTCGCCGAGGACGAAAAGACCAGCCGACGCACCCCAGCTTCGTCCAGGCACCGCAGCAGGTTGACCGTGCCGGCGACATTGGCGTCGTAGTACTCGAGCGGTTGGGCAACCGACTCGCCCACCGCCTTGAGGCCGGCGAAATGAATCACTGCATCGAAACGGTGCTCAGCGAGCACGCGGCGCAGCAGGGCCGCATCCCGAAGATCGCCCACCACCAGGGGCGCCCGCTTGCCGGTGATCGATTCAACCCTGACCAGCGACTCCGCACTGGCATTGACCAGGCTGTCGAACACCACCACCTCGAAGCCGGCCTGCAGCAGTTCGACCACGGTGTGCGAGCCGATGTAGCCGGCGCCGCCGGTCACCAGAATCGTTCCTTGGGAAGTCGTACTCATCCTGGCTGTGCCCTTCATCGGCTGAACGAAAGCGGCAAGCCTAGCGCGACTGACTGCGCGCTGGCGTGACGATCTTCCGCTTCGGCCAGCATCTGCGCGCATACAATCCGGCTTCCTACCCTCGAATGGATTCGACATGCTGATCCCGGTGATTCTGTCCGGCGGCTCGGGCACACGCCTGTGGCCGGTCTCACGCGAAGCCTTTCCCAAACCGTTCATGAAGCTCGGCGGTGATCTGAGCCTGCTGCAGCGCACCCTGTCGCGCTGCCTGCCGCTGGCCCAGGGCCAGCGCATCGGCATCGTCACCAACCGTGAGTACCAGTTCAAGACCCGTGAGGAGGTCGAGACACTGCCGGCAGCCCGAGGCGTCGCCTGCACCCAACTGCTCGAGCCGATGGGCCGCAACACCGCACCGGCCGTGGCGATTGCAGCCCTGTGGGCCGAATCGATCGATGCGGATGCCACCCTGCTGGTGCTGGCTGCAGACCATCTGATCCCGGATGAAGCCGCCTTCCAGGATGCAGCCCGCACCGCGTCGAAGCTGGCGCAGGACGGCTCGCTCGTGCTCTTCGGCATCCAGCCCACCGCGCCCGAAACCGGCTTCGGCTACATCGAGGCAGGCGATCCGGTGGCCTCGGGCGAGGCGCGCGCCGTCAAGCGCTTCGTCGA
>CAIXXI010000510.1 GCA_903923345.1 uncultured Burkholderiales bacterium
CGATCCGGCTGCGCTCGATGTGCTGATCGAGACCTACGAGCGCAGGATCGGTCCGCATAACGGCGCTCGCGTGGTGGCCAAGGCCTGGCTGGATGACACCTACAGGCAGTCGCTCAAGGCCGACGCCACCGCGGCCATTGCGGAATTGGGCTACAGCGGCCGCCAGGGCGAGCACATGGTGGCGCTCTTCAATGAACCGGGTGTGCATCATCTGGTGGTTTGTACCTTGTGTTCCTGTTACCCCTGGCCGGTGCTCGGTCTGCCGCCGACCTGGTACAAGTCGGCGGCTTTTCGTTCCAGGGCGGTGATCGATCCGCGCGGCGTTCTGGCTGACTTTCAGTTGAGCCTGCCGGACCAGACCGAGGTTCGGGTCTATGACTCCACCGCAGAGATTCGATACCTGGTCGTGCCGATGCGCCCTGAGGGCACGGACGGCTTCAATGAAGACCAGCTGGCTGCGCTGGTGACCCGTGATTCCATGATTGGGACCGGCCTGGCCCAGGTGCCCTCGAAGTCGGGGGGGCAAGCGTGAACGGCCCCCATGACATGGGTGGCATGCAGAACTTCGGGCCGGTCATTCCGGATCCGGGTGCGCCGCATTTCCACGATGAATGGGAAAAGCGGGCCTTTGCATTGACCGTGGCCATGGGCGCCAGCGGCGCCTGGAACCTGGACGAGGCGCGCCACATGCGCGAGTCAATGCCACCGGCCGATTATTTGGCGAGCCCCTATTACCGGATCTGGTTCGAGGCGCTGGTCAGACTGATGCAGCAGCGCGGGCTGGTCAGTCCGGATGAACTCGGCGATGGCCGCCTGCGCGAGCCGCCTGGCGTGCTGAGCCGCAGGCTCGAATCTGATCAGGTGGCTGCGGTGCTGGCCCGGGGTGCACCCACTGATCGTGAGGCCAGCGCGCCTGCGCGCTTCGCCGTGGGTGATGCAGTGATCGCGCGGCAAATCAATCCCACCGGCCACACCCGCCTGCCGAGGTATGTGCGGGGCCACATCGGAACCGTGGTGTCGCTGCACGGCGCCCATGTCTACCCGGATACCCACGCACAGGGCGCTGGCGAGCAACCGGCGCATCTGTATACCGTGCGCTTCGATGCAAGATTTCTCTGGGGTGCCGATACCACCGCATCCGGTGTGTTCGTCGATTGCTGGGAACCCTATCTCGACCACCTCCAATCTGGCGATCAGGGTCAGGCGTCATGACAGACACTCCGCTTGGCGCGGTGCCAGGCTTGCCGGCACTGAACCTGCCCTGTGATGCCCAGGGGCCGGTGTTTGCCGAACCCTGGCAGGCTCAGGCTTTTGCACTCACCCTGCGCCTGCATGAGCGCGGTGTGTTCACCTGGTCACAGTGGGCGCAGGCCTTGTCTGAAGCGATTCGCGATGCGCAGCAGCGCGGCGATCCGGATGAGGGCGACACGTATTACCAGCATTGGGTCGCTGCCCTGGAGCGACTGCTCGTCGAGCGTCAGATTGCTCCTCCGCTGGCGCTGGCGGGATTGCGCGAGGCCTGGCGACTGTCCGCGGAGGTCACGCCTCATGGTCAGCCGGTGGTGCTCAAACGGGCGCTTCGAAGGGGGTTTGCCGGCTCTGACGATTCAGAACGCACCTGAGAAGGAATCGCTGTGTCGCTTCGATTTGCACTGTGGGCGGCAGCAGCCGGTGCGCTGATCCCGGTGATGGCCGTGCTCAATGGTCGGCTCGGACGCGGTCTGGGCGAACCCCTGCATGCACCGGTGATTCTGTTTGTCGTGGGTCTGCTGGCCTGCGTGATGACTGCATTGCTGACCACCCGGGCCTTGCCCAATCCGGCAGCGCTGGCCGATGCCAATCTGCTCAATCTGGCTGGCGGACTGATCGTCGCCTTTTATGTCATCAGCGCCACGCTGCTGGCGCCCCGTTTCGGGGTCGGCAACTTCATCCTGTTTGCGATGGTTGCGCAGATCATCATCTCAGCCCTGATCGATCACTTCGGCTGGTTCGGCGTGATGCCGCGGCCGGTCAATCTCATGCGTGCAGGCGGGGTCGCCCTGTTGCTGCTCGGTCTGGTGATCACCCAGCTCGCCAACGACAAGTGAGTGTTCTGAGGCGGGACTGAG
>CAIXXI010000511.1 GCA_903923345.1 uncultured Burkholderiales bacterium
CAGTTCGCCGGTGAAGGGCTGCTGTTGTTCGTCATCGTCTGGCTCTACTCCAGCCGACCTCGCCCGATTGGTCGGGTTTCGGGGATGTTTTTGCTGGGCTATGGCATCTTCCGGTTTCTGGCTGAGTTCGCTCGAGAGCCGGATGCGTTCCTCGGTTACCTGGCGGGCGGCCTGACCATGGGTCAGTTGCTGTCGGTTCCGATGGTGGTTTTCGGTGCCTATCTGCTGTTCAGAAGGGTGCCGGCGAATTAGATCGAGGCGGCCGATCCAGTCCGCCTCAAGAAGACCCAGCGTGGTCAGGAGACGTCGTTGAACAGTTCAATGGAAACCGCTGCCGCAGGCGGCGATGTGCTGTCATTCAAGGACCAGCATGTGCTGGTGGTGGGCGGCTCGAGCGGGATCGGCAATGGCATTGCCCGGGCCTTCCTCGAACGAGGTGCGCGAGTGACGGTCTGGGGTACCCGCGCCAGTGCGGCCGATTACGCCAGCGAGGGCGGGTCTGATCTGAGCGGCCTGAACTACATGCAGGTCGATGTCTCAAGCGATGAAGCGGTGAGTCAGGCGGCGGCGTCGGTCCCTGCACTCGATGTGCTGGTGCTGTCTCAGGGAGCCGTGCTCTATCGCCGCGGCGAATACCAGATGAGCGGGTTCAGGCAAGTGCTCGATGTCAATCTCTCGAGCCTGATGGCCTGCTGCCTGGCATTTCAACCGCATCTCAAAGCCTCAAAGGGCAACGCGATCATCCTCAGTTCGACCGCAGCGTTCCATGCCACCCGTGGCAACCCGGCCTATGCCGCTTCCAAAGCGGGTGCAGTCGGGCTGGTTCGCACACTTGCAGATGCCTGGGCAGGCGACGGCATCCGGGTCAATGGCATTGCGCCGGGATTTGTCGCAACCAAGATGACTGCAGTGACGACGAAAGATCCGCAGCGGCTCAACGCTGCATTGCAACGCATTCCGCTGGGGCGCCTGGGCACGCCGCAGGACATGGCGGGTGTGGCGCTGTTTCTGGCCTCACCGCTGGCGGCCTATGTGATCGGCCAGACGATTCCGGTCGATGGCGGACTGATTCTCAACTGATGCATTTTGTACGGGTGGCGCAGGGCCACTGAAGGTGATGAAAACGATGCGAACCACTCAAGTGTTGAACCTGTTTTTTGTGATGTTGGTGTGCGTGCTGACCGGCTCGGGTACAGCACATGCGCAGGCCTGGCCGACCAAGCCGGTGCGGCTGGTCGTTCCCTTCCCGCCCGGTGGCGGCACGGATGCCTTTGCACGGCCGCTGTCCAAGGCGCTGACCACCTCGCTCGGGCAACCGGTGGTGATTGACAACCGAGGCGGCGCGGGCGGCACGCTCGGAGCCGAGGTGGCGGCAAAGTCCGCGCCTGATGGCTACACCTTCCTGATCGGCGCGGTCCATCACACGATCGCGGTCAGCATGTACCCGAAACTGGGCTACGACCTGAACCGGGACCTGGTGCCGGTCACCCTGCTGGCGTCGGTTCCGAACGTGCTGGTGGTGAATCCGCAAAAACGGCCGTTCAAGACCTACGAGGAGTTTTACGCCTACGCCAAAGCCAACCCGGGCAAGCTGAATTTTGCGTCAGCTGGCAACGGCACCGCGCACCAGCTGACGGTGGAGCTCTACAAGACGCTCACCCAGACCTACATGACGCACATCCCGTACCGCGGTGCCGGCCCTGCCTTGCAGGACCTGCTCGCCGGTCAGGTCGATTTCATGTTCGATGGCCTGGGCAGTTCGATGCCGCAGATCAAGGCTGGCAAGCTGACACCGCTTGCGGTGACGAGCGCAAAGCGTTCATTTGCCTTGCCCGACGTACCGACGCTGGCTGAGCGTGGTGTGCGCGGCTACGACGCCGGAACCTGGTACGCGATCTGGGCACCGGCAGGCACTCCCCGCGAGATCGTGCTTCGCATGCAGCAGGAAGTCGCCAAGGCGCTGGCGGGAAAAGAAATGCGGGATAACTGGAACAGCCTCGGTGCCGAGGCGGGCGGCGGTTCACCGGAAGAGATGCAGAAATTCGTCGATGCCGAGATCGCCAAATGGGCCAAGGTCGTCAAGGACTCCAACGCCAAACTCGACTGACCCCGCCTTCCTGAATCAGAGGATGTCGCCGGCCCGCAAGGCGGCGATGTCCTCATCGCTCTTGCCCAGCAATCCGCGCAGCACTTCTTCGGTGTGCTGGCCCAGGGTCGGGGGCGGACGATTGTATTCGACCGGGGTCTGAGAAAAGCGCATCGGGCTGGCCACCGTCGGCATGCGGCCTGCTACCGGATGCTCGATGTCGACGCGGATACCGCGCGCAATCACCTGCGGTTCCTGATAGACCTGAGCCAGATCGTTGATCGGTCCGCAGGGCACGCCGGCTGCTTCTAGCGCCTCGACCCAGTCGCGGGTGCTGCGGGTCGACATCACCGCCGCAACCTCACGGGTCAGTTCGTCGCGGTGCTCGACCCGCTTGCCGTTGTTCGCAAATCGCTCATCCTGAGCGAACTGCGGCCGACCGATCGCAGCGCAGAACTTGCGATACAGATTGTCGTTGCCACAGGCCACGATCACGCTGCCGTCAGAGGTCTTGAAGGGCTGATACGGGACGATGTTCGGATGCAAGTTGCCAATGCGTTTGGGCGCCTGGCCGGTCGCAAAAAAATTGGTGTTCTGATAGGCCAGCAAGGCGATCTGCGAATCCAGCAGGGCCAGGTCGAGGCGCTGACCCACGCCGGTGACCGCGCGGTGGGCCAGTGCGGCGCAGATTGCGATCGAGGCATACATGCCGGTGATGATGTCGGCCACTGGCACGCCTGCGCGCTGCGGGCCGCCGCCAGGCGCCTCATCGGGTTCACCCGTCACGCTCATCATGCCGCCCATACCCTGGACCATGAAGTCATAGCCGGGGCGTTCCTTGAACGGACCGGTCTGGCCGAAACCGGTGACTGAGCAATAGATCAAGCCGGGGTTGATGGCTTTGAGGTCGTCGTAGCCCAGCCCGTAGCGGTCGAGGTCTCCGAATTTGTAGTTCTCGATGACCACATCCGACACTTTGGCCAGTTCGCGGACAACGGCCTGCCCCGCAGGTGATGCGATGTCGAGGGTGACCGATTTCTTGCCGCGATTGGCTGCAGTGAAGTAGGCGGATTCGGCGGTGTCGCGACCTTCGACGTCCTTGACCCAGGGTGGGCCGTATGCCCGCGAATCATCGCCACGTCCTGGGCGTTCGACCTTGATGACCTCGGCGCCGAGGTCGGCCATGTTTTGCCCGGCCCAGGGGCCAGCCAGTACACGAGAGAGGTCAAGGACTCGAACATGGGAAAGCGGGCCAGCCATCAAGGGTCTCCGGAATGGAATAGGGTCCCCGCCTGTGCCGGTCGACCAGCATCCTGAACCGTGAAGTTCAGGTCGGCCGCGAGTGGCATCACATCAGGTGCATCCGCGCAATGGGATGCTCACAACAGTAACGCTCTGGTTTGAACCCGCGACCTGGGTGCTTTCGCATTGGTTCAAGGAATGTATGGTCGTAGCGAACACCGCAGGGAAGCGTCGATGGTACCCCGGTGCCGTGGCGGCACCAAGCGGCGCCGACCGATGGCGCAGACGGTCAGAACAACGAGTTCTGGCGCTTGATCGCCTCGTCGATGTCCTCGGTCATCTTGCGGATGCGACGAGCCGCTTCAGCCGGGGCCTGTGCGGGTGGGGTCTGTGATGCATCGGACGGACTCTGCTGCAGTCGGCTCAGGCCGATGAGTTCGTTGGCCAGTTGCAGGGCAACCATCACCGCGATCCGATCCACTCCGGTCAGGCGCCCGGAGTCGCGGATCGATCGCATTTTCTCGTCGACCGAACGTGCCGCCTCGAGCAACTGCTCCCGGTCTTCGGGCTTTACGGCGAGCCGGTACTCGCGATCGAGGATGCGAACATCGATCTGGTCCATGTCGGTCTTGGCCTCGTTCGTCTGTTTCAGATGGACCGATTGATCGGGCCTTCGGTCGCCGCAGGTGCGTCGAAGTCCGATGTGTCATCGGAGGGTGGATCGGAGGGCAATCGGGCCAGTGCCGACCGCACTTTGTCTCCGGCTGCCGCCATGCGCTGCTCGAGCAACGCACGAGACTGGTGGCAACCGGTCAGTTCGGCCCGCAGGGACTCATTGATTCGGGCCAGCCGTTCCATGCCCTGCAGCAGGCGGTCGAGGCGCTCTTGAAGCGCCTGCAGATCATCGTTCATCCGATCGATGGTAGGGATTCGATTGGAGAGGGTCAAGCCGCTCCAATCCGATCGGGTAGCATCCCGTTCATGGGGTTGATGCACATGTTGGCGAATACAAGCAGGGCACTGGCCGTCGTTCTGGGGGCGATGCTCGGGCTGCCTGCCGGTGCGCAGGCGGTCGACACCGGGGCGCGTCGCATCGACTCAGTCGAAGTCGAGCTGGTCGCCGATCGCTCGGCGATCGCCCCTGGCGAGGGTCTCATGCTCGGCCTGAGAATCGCTCATGCGCCCGGCTGGCACACCTACTGGCGCAATTCGGGCGATTCAGGCCTGCCCACGACGATCGAGCCGACCGGCCCCGCCGGCAGTGAGTTCGGGGCGATTCGATGGCCGGCTCCGAAGCGCTTCTGGATTGGCCCCCTGGCCAATTACGGCTACGAGGGTGAGGTGATCCTGCCCTTTTCAGTTCGAATGCCCACGGGTTTGACGGGCGGGTCGGCCCGTTTCGAAGTCTTCGCTCAGTGGCTGGTCTGCCGGGAGGTGTGTATTCCCGGGGAAGCCCGCCTGGCTCTGGATGTGCCCGTGCGGGATGGCGCCTCGGGGCAAGCGCCTGCATCGGCTCAGGCACCGCGATTTGCCGACATGCAGGCGGCAACGCCGGATCCTGCCCGGGCGATCGCTGCGTCTTTGCATCCGATCGAAAAGGGGCTGGCGCTGAGTGTGACCCCGGCTGCGTCGGCTGCGCCGATTTCAAGCGCCGAGTTCTTTCCTTATGTGACGGGGCGGATTGCGGCACCGGCTCCGCAAACGCTGCGTCGAACCGGCACGGGCTGGCGGCTCGACCTTGAATCGGCCGACGGCGCGGATTCAAGTGCATCCCTGGACGGCCTGGTGCTGATTGACGGTCGGCCTTTCGAGCTGCGTGCGGTTCGTGTGGATCAACCGGTCCCGCAGGGTGAGGTGGTTTCGGTGGCGCAGCGCCCGCCAGGCGGGCCAACGACCGGCTCAGGCCTGCTTGAGGCGATCCAGGGGCGCAGTGGCTCAGGCTCGACCTCTGACGCGGGTGCTCAGGCTTCGAGGGGTGTGAGCGCCGGTTCGGGCGGCGCCAGTCCCGAGACGGGTTGGGTGTTATCCCTGGTGTTTGCGGCTGTGGGCGGGCTGCTGCTGAACCTCATGCCTTGCGTCTTTCCGGTCATCGGATTGAAGGTGCTCGGATTTGCGCGCTCCGATGCCGATGGGGCGGCTGGGCGGCAGGCGATGCGTCGCGGTGGTTTCGCTTTTGCCGGCGGCGTGGTGCTGTCGTTCTGGGCATTGGGCGGTCTGATGCTGGCACTGCGTGCCGCCGGTGATGCGGTCGGTTGGGGGTTTCAGTTGCAGTCGCCCGGGTTCGTTGCGGCGATGTCCTTGCTGTTCTTGCTCATCGGATTGAATTTTTCGGGCCTGTATGAATTCGGCTTGTCGCTCACGCGGCTGGGTGGGGTCGGTTCCGGTGCGGCCAAGGAGTCGTCGACGCTGGGTGCCTTTGCCGCAGGCGTGCTCGCTGTGCTGGTGGCCACGCCCTGTACCGCGCCGTTCATGGGCTCGGCGCTGGGTCTGACGCTCACGCAGCCGGCCTGGCAGGCGATGGCGATCTTCACGGCGATTGGCCTGGGGATGGCCTTGCCCTACGCACTGCTCGGCGCGTTTCCCGCCTGGCTCAAGGCCCTGCCCCGACCCGGGCGATGGATGCAGACCCTGCGCGAGGCCCTGGCGTTCCCGATGTACGCCAGTGCCGCCTGGCTGGCCTGGGTGCTGGCCCGGCAAGCGGGTGCTGATGCAATGCTGCGCCTGCTGCTGGCCGGAGTGGTCATGGCTGCGGGCGTCTGGGCGTGGGGGCGGTTCAGTGCGCCGCCGGCGTCGCGCCTTGCTCTGGCCGTGACCAGCCTGCTGGTCGCGCTCGGCGCGAGCCTGCTGCTGCTGGTGCCGCTGCACACCGATGTCACTGCACAGGTGTCGTCCGATTCGAGTCAGGCCGGGCCGCCCGGGTCGAATACTGCGGTCGCCTGGCAGGACTGGAGCGAGGCGCGAGTGGCGCAGGCGCAGGCGCAGGGGCGTGCGGTGTTTGTCGATTTCACCGCGGCCTGGTGTGTGACCTGTCAGGCCAACAAGCAACTCGTGCTCGAGCGCCAGGCAGTGCGTCAGGCTTTCGAGCGCGACCAGGTGGTGCTGTTGCGGGCCGACTGGACCCGGCGCGACCCGGTGATCGCAGCTGCCCTGGCACAACATGGCCGCAATGGCGTGCCGCTGTATCTGCTGTACCGACCGAACCAGCCCGCGCCGATCATCCTGCCCGAATTGCTCACCGTCGCAACCGTGCTCGAGGCGCTCAGATAGCCGGTTTTGCACGGCTACAATCGTCGGCTTGCGGGTCGGCCCTGCCGGACTGATTCGACCCTTCCCCATTCCCATTCAAGTCCCGAAGTCACCATGCCTGTGATCGCAGTCGTCAATCCAAAGGGGGGCGTGGGCAAGTCCACGGTGGCCACCCATGTGGCCGGGCACTTTGCCACCTCAGGCCATGCGGTCATGCTCGGCGATATCGATCGCCAGCAGTCCGCCCGATCCTGGCTCGGCCTGCGCCCCGATACCCTCGCACCCATCCGCAGTTGGGAAGTGAACGGTTCGATGGTTCGCCCCCCCAAGGGCGTGACCCATGTGGTGATCGACACGCCCGCGCAAATCGGCGAGCGCAAGCTCACCGAGGTGCTCAAGCTGGCCGACAAGGTGCTGGTGCCATTGCAGCCGTCGATCTTCGACATCCTTGCGACCCGCGATTTCATCGAACAGCTCCGGGCAGCGTTCGCCACCTCCCGACAGTTCGAGAGTCGGGTGGCGATTGTCGGTGTCCGGGTCGATCCGCGCACCCGCGCAGCCGAACAGTTGCGGCTGTTCATCGAGCAACTCGGCGTGCCGGTTGCAGGCTATCTGCGCGACACCCAGAACTACCTGCATCTGGCGGCCCACGGGATGACCCTGTTCGACATGCCCGTGCATCGGGTTGAACAGGACCTTGCGACCTGGGCGCCCATCATCGAGTGGCTGGAGTCTTGATTCCCTTCGATTGGCCGCGGGCCTCGTCGCCCCATGCGAGGGTGACTGTTCGGGTCGTGGTGGAGCATTTCGAGCGGCTCATGGTGCGGCGCTCGATCGTGGCGCCGATCGAGACCGGAACCGACCGTGGTGCGATGGTGACGGTGTGGCTGCCGCACGGCGTGGGCTATTGCGCCAGCGCCGATCTCAGCGCCCACGGGCTGCAGCGGGCCGTCGAGGCGGCTGAACACTGGGCGACCTTGTGCGAGCGCTGCGGGGTGTTCGACGACATCGATCTGCATGCGCTGCTCGATTCACGCGAAGTGCCGGCAGTGGATGCGCCGCCTGCGCAGCCCCTGCCGTCGAGATCCGATCTGATCGACCTGCTCAAGGCCGAGTCGGATGCGATGCGCTGCGACGCCCGCATCATGTCCTGGTCGGCGCAGCTGTCGGTGACGCAGCGTGAGCAGCAGTTTCATGTCGACGGCCGTGTGCGCAGTGCACAGTCCATGCAGTTCGTCGAGCCGAATCTGCTGGCGACTGCCGCGCAGGGCAGTCTCTCGCAAACCCGCACACTGGGTGGGCAGTACAACGGGTTCTGTCAGCAAGGCGGCTTCGAGGTCATTACGGCCAGCGGGCTGCTCGGTGGCGGCGCACGGATGGCTGCCGAGGCCTTGGAACTGTTGGCGGCCCCGGCCTGCCCGAGCGGCTCACTCGATCTGCTGCTCGCGCCCGACCAGATGATGCTGCAGATCCACGAGTCGATCGGCCATCCGCTCGAACTCGATCGCATCCTCGGCGATGAGCGCAATTTCGCCGGCGGCAGTTTCGTCACCCCCGAGATGTTCGGCCACTACCGCTACGGCTCGGATCTGCTCAACGTGAGCTTTGATCCGGGTGTGCCACATGAACTCGCGGGCTACACAGCCGACGATGACGGGGAAGTGGCGCAGCCGGTGCAGCTGATCCGCAATGGCATCCTGATGCGCCCCCTGGGTGCGGGTTTGTCTCGTGCCCGAGCCGCAGCCAGGGGCGTGAACCTGGAAGGCACGGCGAATTCCAGGGCGGTGGGATGGCATCGGCCGCCGATCGACCGCATGGCCAATCTGAATATCGAGCCGGGTGGTTCAAGCTTTGAGCAAATGGTCGCCTCGGTCGAGCGCGGTGTGCTGATGCGCACCAATGCCTCGTGGTCGATCGATGATGCACGAAACAAGTTCCAGTTCGGCTGCGAATGGGGGCAACTGATCGAAGACGGTCGGCTGACCACCGTGGTTCGCAATCCGGGTTATCGAGGCG
>CAIXXI010000512.1 GCA_903923345.1 uncultured Burkholderiales bacterium
AAGAATTCAGGGTACTCCTTTCGAGGGAGTGTCAGTCGATTCCTTGGCTGTGGAGCGGACAGCGTCAAATGGGCAACTGACCCCAAGGCCATCGTGCTCGCCCCAGTGCACAAACCGATTGGTGATAATGCCGACTTGCCTTGCGAGGTGTGCGCTGGCAATCAAGAGGAACTGACATGGCAAGTGTTGTGGTCACTGGCGGGAGCGGCAAGGCTGGCCGCGCCGCGATCAAGGAATTGCTGGCGCACGGTCATACCGTGATGAATGTCGACATCGCGCCGCCTGCCGAGCCGCTGTGTCATTTCATGAAGGCCGACCTGAACGACCAGGGGCAGGCGATTGAAGTCTTGCGCCAGGCGGCAGGGACCATCGACCGACGACGCATGGCCATCGGGGTCCCGACTGCAGTCGTCCACATGGCGGGCATCCCCGCGCCCGGCCTGGCACCCGATGGCGCGGTGTTCCAGAACAACCTGATGACGACCTACAACGTCTTTACCGCAGCGACGCTGCTGGGCCTGGACCGGGTCGTCTGGGCGTCCAGCGAAACCACATATGGCTTGCCGTTCACCCGCAACCCGCCCGCGTTCGCACCCGTCACGGAGGACCATCCGCTGGTGCCGGAAAGCACCTACGCGCTGGCGAAATCGCTGTGCGAAGACATGGCGCGCGAGATGCACCGATGGAATCCGGGCACCCGCTTTGTTGGCCTGAGAATCTCCAACATTTTCGAGGCGCATGACTACGCGCAGATCCCATCTTTCTGGTCCGATCCGACGATGCGGCGCTGGAACCTGTGGAGCTGGGTCGATAGCCGGGACGTCGGCCAGGCCTGCCGGCTTTCGGTGGAGGCCGACGTGCCCGGAGCTGAAGCCTTCACGATTGCCGCCGCCGATACGATCATGAACCGCCCAAGCCGCGAGCTGATGGCCGATTCATTTCCCGATGTGCCGATCACCCGGCCGATCGGCGAGTTCGAGACGCTGCTGTCGATCGACAAGGCGAGACGGATGCTGGGGTATGCGCCGCAGTTCACATGGCGCGATTCCGTCCAGCGCATGGGCCAATGACCCACATCACAAGGAGATCATGATGACCACACGTGTGTTGTCTGCCGGCGGCTACCGCTTCATTCCCGCGGTGTCGCAATACTCTGGCGGCGTGGCGGCCGAACCGGGTTTTCGCATCGAGCGGGTGCGCTTTTCGCGTGTCGTCCCGCTCGCCGCCGGGTTTGCTGCCATCGAAGCCCACCTCGCTGCTATTGGGCGCCCCAATGCAGCCTTCTGTGCCTGTGAGTTGCGTTCGCCCGCACCGTTCACGGAAGAGGGCTTTCGGGACTTCAACGCGATCTACATCACAACCCTGCAGCGCTGGGGACTGATGGAGGGCCAAGTGAATCCGGTCGCGCGCAGCAACGTGTGCCCCGAGATCGCACCACCCACCGAGCCCGGTTTCTTTGCATTCAGCTATACCGTGCCCGACACAGCTGCGGCGCCGAGCTTTGTTGTCGCGGGCAGCGGCGAGGCCGAGGAAGGCAAAGGCGATTACCGTGACAACCTGGTGGCGCGCGGCGATACCTCCCCGAACGGTCTGCGGACCAAGGCACGCTGGGTGCTGGGCGAGATGGAACGGCGCATGGCCGCACTGGGATTCGACTGGTCATCTGCCACGGCCACTCAGGTCTACACCGTGCATGACTTTCATGCTTTTTTGAGCGATGAACTGGTGCGTCGCGGTGCCATGCCGGCCGGTGTGATCTGGCATTTCAATCGTCCACCGGTTCAGGAAATTGAGTTCGAGATGGATTGCCGCGGGTTGGTCTGCGAGCGTGTCCTGCGAGTTTGAACCATCGAGATTTTTTCACCTGTCTTGAATTCGAGGTCAAGTGACGTGCGTACAGCTGCAGCCTTTGGATGTTTTCTGGTCGCGGCCGCAATGCCCGCCATCGCGACAGCGACAGATCCTTGCGCGAACCAGGTCAATACGATGCAGATCAACAAGTGCCTCGAGACCAGACACGCCGCGCGTGACAAGGCGCTCAATGCCGCCTACCAGGATCTGCTCAAACGCCTGACGCCTTCGGATCGTTTCGACACCACTGATTTCCCGCGTGCGCGCAAGCATCTGGTCGACTCACAGCGGGCATGGATCAACTTCAGGGACGAAGACTGCAAGGGTCGGTTGGTGCTTTATGAAGCCGGCACAATCCGGGGCGCGGTCTACATGCTCTGCCAGATCGAGCACACCGAGCAACGCACCCTGGCTTTGAAAACCTGGACAGAGGTCCCCGGATCTCGCCCACCATCGGAACCCTACAGCGAGGCGCCACGCAAGCTGTATCGCGGCACACTTACTCAGCAGGAAGACCGCTTGATGCTCGCACCCTGCGACGGTGGCCGGGCGGTACGCGTGCGCGATGTGTCGCCCGAAGTCATCATCACCGCCGCGATCACCGACATCGGCTTTGATCGGGTCAAACGACTTCACTTCGAGGCGTACGGAAGCATGCTGGACGGTGAGCTGTTGATCGACCGGCTGAATCGGGCAGGCGTCGAGATGGGCTGCACGAAGGATCCATTCGGGATGCGTGCACAGGGCAATGAACCGGGTTGGGTCCTCGAATCCGGCAGCGCTGGTGTGAAATGGACCCGACAAGGCGAAGCGCCTCTGCGCGCCCCACCCACAGCACTGACCTGGCATGGGCCTTCGGGCGATCAACGCAGGCCTCACGCCACCTTGGAACTTGCAACCCGGGCCGTCGCGCTCAGCGCTGTGCTCACGCCGAGGATCTGTCGCGACTCGATGGCGGATGCGGTCTATGGTTTCACTGCACACATTCAGCAGGCTCGCCCTGAGCCAGCCGTTGAATTAAGAGGATGCGCTTACCTGGGCAGCGAGCGGATGCCCTGACAGCAATCAGCGATCGGCAGACACTCTCAGAACAGTCTTGCCAACGCCTTGTCCGCCCAGGGCATAGTCGAGCGCCTGCCGATAATCCTCGAAGGAAAATTCGCGCCCGACCGGTGGGCTCAGCCGCCCCTCACCCACCCACTGCAGCAACTCGGCGAGTTCACCGGCTGCCTTGTCGGCTTCAAGCAGCAGGAACTGGCGCACATCAACACCCACCAGTGCTGCGCCCTTGAGCAGCGACAGATTGGCAGGCAGTGCCGGAATCGGACCGCCCACGAAGCCCACCACCAGATGCCGACCGCCCCAGTTGATCGAGCGAAAGGCCAACTCAAAAAGCGGCCCGCAGACCGGATCAAAGATCACATCCGGGCCCTTGCCCTGACACAAGGCCTTGAGACGATCGCGCCATCCATCTGCTGCGGTGTCCATCACCTCATGGGCGCCTGCGGCCAGCGCAAAATCCCGTTTGGCCTGGGTCGAGCCGGTGGCGATCACGCGCGCCCCCATCAGACGTCCGATCTGGACGGCTGCGGCGCCGACTCCACCGGCAGCACCCAGCACCAGCAGTGTCTCGCCGGCCGCAAGCGCTGCGCGATCGCGCAGACCATGCAAGGCCGTGAGGTAGTTGACGCGAAAGCCTGCGGCCTGCGCCTCGCTCATGGACGCAGGGATCGTGTTCACATCGCGGGCCGCCGCCCTGACATATTGAGCAAAGCCACCGCTCACTCGAGCCATCACCCGATCGCCAATGGTCAGGCCTTCCACCTG
The DNA here is from genome assembly GCA_903923345.1 of uncultured Burkholderiales bacterium. GTDB lineage: Bacteria > Pseudomonadota > Gammaproteobacteria > Burkholderiales > Burkholderiaceae_E > UBA4615. Next base: position 3,679 of record CAIXXI010000512.1, read on the forward strand.
AGCGCCCACCGCCACGATGCGACCACCCACCTCCTGACCCGGTGTGTGCGGCAAGCTGGGCTTGACCTGATAGCGCCCGAGCGAGACCAGCGAATCGACATAGCCGACACCGCAGGCGACGACTTCGATGAGGACCTCGTGCGGGGCAGGCACGGGCATCTCGACCTCGCGGATCGCATAGTCCGAGATCGACTCAAGACGGCTGGCTTCGATGAGTTTCATGGTTTCCAGAAGCGGAGATGAGGGTTGCGGAAATGGGCGCTCAGAGTGTGGCGAAAAATGCTGAGTCAGCGTTACGCGCCTGCCCAACCGGTATCGCTTACTAAGCTTAACGAAGTCAAGAAGCAATCGGTCGCCTTGACAAGATCGAGGGCGCGTGTCCGAGCACCATATCAAGGCCACGGTCTGAGATTTGAACTCCAATAAGAGAAATTCAGCGCTTGATGCGCGTGACGCCACACGCTACAATTTGTTGATGATCCGAAGCTTCAGGCACAAGGGCGTTGAGCGCTTCTTCAAATCCGGCACGCGCGCGGGTATCCAAGCCGCTCACGCCCCGCGCCTGGCTCGGCAACTGTCGGC
>CAIXXI010000513.1 GCA_903923345.1 uncultured Burkholderiales bacterium
CCACAGATACTCGCGGCGCGGCTCGCCCACCACCGCCCAGCGGTAGTCGGCATCGAGCTCGATCACCTGGTAGTCGCCCCAACCCACGGGCAGCCAGCGCAATGAGGCGGGCAAGAAGGTGACACGCAGCTTGGCGTTGCTCGGGTCGGTGACCTTGGCCACGCCGGTGACCGAGTCATAGCGTGGCTCGCCCGAGGCGCTGGTGCGGCAGCGGTTGAGCACTTCTACGTCGCCGCCCTCGAGTTGTCGATACCTGGCGCTGACATCGCCCAGGCACTGACGCTGAAAGAAGTTGGGCAGCTTGGCGATTTCGTACCAGGTGCCGATGTAGCGGTTCAGGTCGACCGAGGCCACGGTGGGTAGCGTGGGCGCGGATTGTGCAAAGGCTGGCGCGCAGGCGCTGCAGGCGATGGCGATGAGCAGTCTGGCGAGCGAGTGGCCAAGCCCCAGGCGGGCTGTGTGCACAGCGTGTTTCGTGATGAGCGGCATCAGGTGTCCTGAAGGCGGCCGGGGAATGGCCCGGCGCGGTGGGTGTCGGTCGTGACGGGGGTGTCGATCATGTGCGGAGCAACAACCACAGTTGCAGCGAGCGGGCGCGCAGATGCCCGTGCTCATCGAAGATTGCGGTGCCGGCATGCAGCTTGCGGCCGTCTTGCCTGATCGGCCAGCCGGCCACCACATAGCGCTCACCCGCACGCAAGGGCCGGGCAATGTCTGCCGCCATCCGGCCGGTCATCATCGGCGTGTGCTGGCCCAGGCGCGTGCCCCAGGCAAAGCCCGCGGGACAGTCCAGCGCCGCCCAGGTGATCGGCGCATCCAGGGTGCCGTCGGGTGTGGCCAATTCAGCTGAAGGCGTCCAGGTGGTGGCCACCACACCGGCCTCACCCGCTGCGCCCGGCAGCAGGCTGGGGATGATCTGGAGGCCGTCTCCCCGGGCGATGCCGCACCCGAAGCAGTGGTCATAGGGATTGCCGGTTTGGCTGCGGGCGGTCATTCGGCCCAGTGCGCCGGCCGCCTCGGCCTGCGCGGCATCGGGGGCAGGCGGCACGGCAATGTGCCCAGCTTCGATCACACAGCCTGCAGCCTCGGCCAGCAACAGCTCGCCGTCATGCAGCGTGATCCCGCCTTCGGGCGTGTCGTGCAGGTGCAGAGCACGGTCCAGCGGGACAGGCGCGCGCAACGTGATCTGTACGGTGGGGACAGACAGGCAGGCCGCGATGGCGCCGGCCACATAGCCGCCGTTGCCGCTGGTGGGCGGGCCATTGAAACGGCGTGGGATGGTCAGGGTGCGAGTGGGCATGTCGTCTCCTACAGCAGCCGGATCAGATAGCCGCCCGATTTTTCGTCGTGCTCGAGCGCGAGCAGGCCGCGGTCGCGTGCATCTTCGAGCAGTTCGTTGAAGGACCGATAGCCGTAATAGCCCTCGGCAAACCCAGGGCGCCTGCGCTTGAGGGTCTGCTTGACCATCGAGCCCCAGATCTTGTCATCGGCACCGCGCTCGGTGATCAGCGCCTCCACGGTTTCGACAGCCAGGTCGATCGCCTGCTGGCGACGCTCGTCTTCGCTGCGGGGCGCCTCGATGGGCTGCGCATCCGGTAACGCGGCGGGCGCCTCGGCATCGGGGCCGGTGGCGGCAGGCGCCTCGGTGGCGGCGGCTTTGGGGCGGCGCGGGCTGCGCTTGCGGGCGGCAGCCGTGGGCTCTGGTCCGTCGGTTGAATGGGCTGCATCGACCACCGTCGCCGCCGTCACGGCTGCTGGCGCACGCACGGCCGTCTTGCCGGCACTCTGCCCGTTGCCGTTGCCTGAGCCTGCTGCAGTGGCGGTGCTCGTTCGCGTGCTGCGCCGGCGGGTCTCGCGCACCAGGTCGTCGTAGAAAATGAACTCATCGCAATTGGCGGTGAGCAGGTCAGAGGTGGAGCCCTTGACCCCGACGCCGATCACGGTCTTGTTGTTCTCGCGCAGCTTTGAGACCAGTGGGGAAAAGTCCGAATCGCCGCTGATGATCACGAAGGTGTCGACATGGGTCTTGGTGTAGCACAGGTCCAATGCATCGACGACCATGCGGATGTCAGCTGAATTTTTTCCCGACTGACGCACATGCGGAATTTCGATCAGCTCGAACGAGGCCTCGTGCATCGGCGCCTTGAACTCGCGGTAGCGGTCCCAGTCGCAATACGCCTTCTTGACCACGATGCTGCCCTTGAGCAGCAAACGCTCGAGCACTTTGCGGATGTCGAACTTGTCGAATTTCGCGTCGCGAACGCCGAGCGCGACATTCTCGAAATCGCAGAACAGCGCCATGCTGACGCTGTCGGG
>CAIXXI010000514.1 GCA_903923345.1 uncultured Burkholderiales bacterium
CAATCGCGGCTCGGTTCGCCATGAACTCATGATCGGTACGAAAAACGAACTGGCCGAGCATGCCCGCGAGATGAAATCATCAAAGAATCACCATCACCACGACAACGCGACTTCGCTGGAGCCAGGTCAAAGCATCACGGTCAGCCGGGTTTTCGCTGAGGCCGCTGAGTTGGGCATGGCGTGTTTCGAGCCCGGCCACTATGAGGCCGGCATGCGCGGCTCGATTCGCATCGAACCCCGGTCCTGATCGACCCCCGCTCGCGGCCGAGAGCGGCTGCGACTAAGCCTTCACTACCGTCTGTTCGATCGCACCAAAGACCGACTGGCCATCGGTGCCGATCATCTCGATCCGGATGGTGTCGCCGAACTTCATGAATTCGGTGCTTGGCGCACCGGATTCGATCATCTCGAGTGCACGGACCTCGGCGATGCATGACCAGCCTCGGGATGCATCGGTGTTCGACACCGTGCCCGAGCCGACGATGCTGCCGGCACGGGCGTTGCGCGTCTTGACCGCATGGGCCACCAGCTGATGAAAGTTGAAGGCCATGTCTTCGCCGGCCAGCGCCTCGCCGACCTTGCGACCATTCCAGTGGCACAGCATCGGCAGGTGCACCTTGCCATCGCGCCACGTGCTGCCCAGCTCATCCGGGGTGACCGCGACCGGGCCGAATGCGGTGGCCGGCTTGCCGTGAAAAAAGCCAAAGCCCTTGGCCAGCTCCGTCGGAATCAGGTTTCGCAGGCTCCAGTCATTGACCAGCATCAACAGCCGCAGATGCGGCTCGATGCGATCCGCCGGCGTGCCCATCGGCACATCATCGGTGACCACGGCCAGCTCCGCCTCGAAGTCGATGCCAAAGCCTTCCGACGTGAACTTCGCCGCATCGCAGGGGCCGATGAAGTCGTCCGATCCGCCCTGATACATCAGCGGATCCTTCAGGAAACTCTCGGGCATCCCGGCCTGACGCGCCCGGCGTGCGAGTTCGACATGGTTCAGATACGAAGAGCCATCGGCCCACTGATAGGCACGCGGCAGCGGGGCTGCACAGCGACTCGGATCGAACTCGAAGGCATGGCGTGCCTTGCCCGAATTGATCGTCTCGTAGAGATCCTCGAGCTGGGGCGCAATGAACGGCCAGTCATCGAGCGCGCGCTGCAGAGTCGGGGCGATGCCGTTGGCGATGTGAGCCGTCGAGAGATCACGCGAGACGACGATCAGCTGCCCATCGCGGCTGCCGTCCTTGAGGCTGGCAAGTTTCATGAAGTGCGGATTCGCTGCATTCGAGGGGTGCTGATGATGCGGGGCGCGGCGAATTCGGGCAAATTGAGCGGATGCACGCCAAGCGCCTGACCTTGCAAGCCCGTGTCCTGATCGCCTGCTGGCTGGTCTTCGGGCTGCTGCCGGGTGCGCTGTGGGCGCAGGGCCGGGGTCCGGCGCTCGAGGAACTGCTGCGCCTGCAGCGCTACAACGAAGCCGTGCCACTGCTGACCGCCCGGGCCGACAAAGGTGACACCGACGCGCAGCTGATGATGGGCCTGCTGTACTTTCAGGGCGCCTTGCCGGCCGATGGTTTGGGTCAGGGGCGAGGCCCTAATGGCGAGCCCTACCCGGATGGCCGTGCCTGGGCCGCGATCGCACGCGGCTGGCTCGAGCGGGTGGTCAATCAGCCCGGGGCGAGTGAGGCCAACCGGCGAGCGGCCTGGCATGGCATTGCAATGTCCTGGTGCTGCTGGCCGCGGTTTTCGCCAGCGATTCAGATCTCGAGTGCGGAATGGGCCTCGGCGGTCTCGGCCTTCGAGCAGGCGGTGGCACGGGGCAATGGCGCATCGATGCTGATGCTCGCCGAGATGTATGCCACGCCCAAGGGGGTTGCGCGTAACGACGCGCGCGCCCTGGAGCTGCTCAACCGCCTGGCCGCCGTGTCGGATGTCGAGCCTGCTGTCCGGACCCAGGGTCAGCAGATGGCCGCACAGATCGAAGAGCGTGGGCGCACTGAGACCCGCCAGGCAGCCGATGCGGCCGCAGCGGCTGCACGACAAGCGGAGCAGGAGCGGGTGGCGCAGGAAGCGCGAAGGCAGCGCTACCTCGCCCAGCAGGAGGCTGATCGCCGTGAAGCCGAAGCCGCACGAGAGCGCGAGCGCCAGGAACGCGCACGTGAAGAACGCGAGCGTCCCGCGCGCGAAGCAGCCGCCAGAGCGCAGGCTGCGGCTGACCGCGCTCAGAGTGAGGCGCAAAGTCGCGAGCAGGCCCGGGTCTGCGATGAATTGCGTGCAGTCTGTCCGCGCCTGGTGTTTGCAGGCAAGCCGCTCGTCGAAGAGATCGCCAATCGGCTCTCGATTCACCCGGGCTCGATCCGGCTCGACCGG
>CAIXXI010000515.1 GCA_903923345.1 uncultured Burkholderiales bacterium
GGTGCCCGCTGTCAAGTGAGCGCCTGCCCCGAATCCAGAATCTGCTTAGTTAGTAAGTCTCTGATTGTATTGGTTTTATATTTGTCTAAAAAGTGGGCAGACCTCTTGACATGGCCTAACCGTGCGGCTTTCGGGTCGGTTGGTCGGTTCTGTCCACAATTTTATCCACAGCTTGTGTGAATACCCCCGAAAAGCCAATCGGCGCGGCAGCTTGCGTCGACTTTGCAGGTTTTACTTTAAGTTGTGACCCCGATCTCACCGATTGCTCAGGTGGCCCTGGACGTGCCTTTGCCCGGGCTCTTCGACTATCTGATGCCACCCGACTGGACCGCGCAGATCGGCGACTGGGTGGTCGTGCCGTGGGGCCGTTCAAGGCGGGTCGGACTGGTCGCCGGCTTTGTCGACACCAGCGAAGTTCCGGCGCAGCGGCTGCGACCGCTCGAGTCGCGGCTGCCGGGGATGCCGGCCCTGTCGCCTGACTGGCTGGGGCTGGTCAGTTTTGCAGCGCGTTACTACCACGTCGGACTGGGCGAGCTCGCCCTGCCGGCGGTGCCCAAACTGCTTCGGTCGGTCCCGACGGCCCGCAGCCGAGCCCCTGCCGCCGACCGGGCGCGGGAGCGTTTCGCAGTCGACCCGGTCGCCCAGGTCGGTGGCATGGATGCATCGAGATCGACAACCATCGCGCCTTCAGGCGAGAGTGAACGAACACTTACAACTGGTCAGGCAGCAGCGCTGAGCGCCTTATTGGCTGATTCCGGGCCTGTCGTTCACCTCATCCATGGCATCACCGGCAGTGGCAAGACCGAGGTGTATTTCCGCTGGATCGAAGCCCGAATGGCCAGCACCCAGACCTCACAGGCCCTCATCCTGGTGCCCGAGATCGCACTCACACCGGAGTTCGCCCGTCGCATCCGCGACCGCTTTCCGGCGCTGCCGCTGGCGATCCTGCACAGCGACATGCCGGATGCCGAGCGCGCGGCCCACTGGCTGGCTGCGGCCGAGGGGCGCGCGCGGATCGTGCTCGGCACCCGACTGGCCGTCCTCGCGCCGCTGCCCGGACTGGTCGCAATCGTTGTGGACGAAGAGCACGATGCCTCGTTCAAGCAGCAGGAAGGGGCGCGGTATTCGGCACGAGATCTCGCCATCGCGCTGGGCGCACGTCGAGGCCTGCCGGTGGCGCTGGGTTCGGCCACCCCATCGCTTGAGTCCTGGCATGCCGCACGGCGTGGGCGATACCGTCTGTCCACGCTGCCCGAGCGGGCGGGCGGCGCTGCACTGCCTGCGGTCACCCGACTGCCGCTGGCGGGCTCGACCCTGTCGCATGGCCTGACCGCAGAGGCGATCGCAGCTGTCAAAGAGACGGTGGCGCGCGGCGAGCAGGCCCTGGTCTTCCTGAACCGTCGGGGCTATGCACCGGTGTTGTCCTGCTCGGCCTGCGGCTGGTTGAGCCGCTGCGAGTTGTGTGATGCCTATCGGGTGATGCATCGGATCGGCGCCACAGCGGCCGGCAACCGGGGCCGCTATCGACTGATCTGCCACCACTGCGCCTCCGACCGCCCTGTGCCGAAAACCTGTCCTGAATGCGGCAATGTTGACCTGGCTGGACTGGGGCAGGGCACGCAACGGCTGGAAGAAGGGCTGTCCGAGCTGTTTGCCGGTGCACGGATTGGTCGCCTCGACCGCGATGTGGCCCGGCGCCGGGGTGCGGCCCAGTCGGTGCTGGATGCAGCGCACGCCGGCGAGGTCGATGTGCTGGTCGGCACCCAGATGCTGGCCAAGGGACACGACTTTCGCCGCCTGACCCTGGTGGTAGTGGTCGATGCGGATGCAGCCCTGTTCGCAGCGGATTTTCGGGCGCCCGAGCGGCTCTTTGCGACCCTGATGCAGGTGGCCGGGCGGGCCGGACGCCACCTGGCCGGAGCCCGGGTGCTGATCCAGACCCGTTTTCCCCAGCATCCGGTGTATGAAGCCCTGGCGGCCCATGACTATCCGCGCTTTGCCCAGCAGCAGCTCGAAGAGCGTCAGCAGGCCCGCCTGCCCCCCTTCGTCTATCAGGCCCTCCTGACGGCGCAAGCGCGCGGTGCCGAGCAGGCCCATGCCTTTCTGGCCACGGCCCGGACTGTGCTGCTCGATGAGGGCCCCGACTCGCCGATCCCACGCGAGGTGCTGGCCCAGCTCACCGTGTGTGATCCGGTGCCGATGCCGCTGGCCCAGCTGCGCGGCCAGGCCCGCGCACAGATGCTGATCGAATCGGCGTCGCGCCCCGCCCTGCA
>CAIXXI010000516.1 GCA_903923345.1 uncultured Burkholderiales bacterium
CCGCACTGACGGGTGCCCTGCGTTTCGTGCCGTGAACCATAAAAGAACCGGAGACTACCCAATGCATTCACGTCCAGATCCCCGTCGCCGATCCCTGTCCATGGGACTGGCCGCAACACTCGCACTTCCGGGCGTTGCGCGCTCGCAGTCCAGATGGAAGCCCGAGCGGCCCATCACCATCTACAACCCTTTCGCAGCCGGTGGCGCCACCGACTTGCATCTGCGCTTCCTCGCCGAGAAGGTGAGCAAGTCGCTGGGACAGCCCGTGCTGGTCGAGATTCGTGCTGGTGCAGCCGGAACGCTTGCTCCGGCGCAACTGCTCAATGCCAAGCCCGATGGCTATTCGCTGGCGGTGATGAGCATCAACAGCCTTCGCTATCCCCACTATCAGCAGGTTGCCTGGAACCCGATCCGCGACTTCACCTACATCAGCGGCCTGTCGTCCTACACCATGGGCATCGTGGTGCGCGCCGATGCGCCCTGGAAGACCATCGAGGACCTCATCGCCGCCGGCAAGAAGGAGCCCGAGAAATACACCTATGGCACCAGCGGTGTGGGCGGCAGCGGCAACCTGATGATGATCGAGATTGATCAGGTCACCGGCGCGAAGTTCACGCATGTGCCCTACAAGGGTGGCGCGGAATGGGTTCCGGCACTGCTCGGTGGCCATGTGCATTTCCTGGCCGATGCGGCCCAGTGGGCGGCCCAGGTCGACAGCGGGCAATTCCGCATCCTGGCCATGGCAACCGAACAGCGCATCCCGAAATATGCCGATATCCCGACCCTCAAGGAGCGCGGCATCAATGCGATTGCGCACAGTCCCTACGGGCTCGTGGGCCCCAAGGACCTGCCGCCGGCGATCGTGCAGACGCTGTATGAGGCCTTCAATGAGGCGACCAACGATCCCGGCCTGCAACCGCTGCTCGATCGGTTCATCCAGGTCCCGTGGCGGCGCAATCCGGCTGAATACCGCGCCTATTCCGAGCAGTACTTCAACACGATCAAGCCGCTGCTGGTGAAAGCCGGTCTGGCGAAATAGCGATGTCGGGCCCCACGCACCTGGGGCCCGGTCACCGGGTCGGCCTCAGGGGCGAGGCAGTGTTCGCGGGTCGGTGACGAAACCGATCTTCGCAAGACCTGCTTGCTGCGCGGCTGACATCACTTCGGCGATGTGCTGATAGCGCACCTGCTGATCGGCCCGCAAATGCAATTCCGGCTGCGGTGACTTTGATGCGGCCTCGCGCAGACGGCCCAGCAGGGCCGCCGGGTCGGTGAGCGGCGCATCATTCCAGTAGACCTTGCCCTGCGAATCGATCGACAGCGTGATGGTTTGCGGCTTTTCCGCCGCGACCGGCGCCTGCGCACTGGGCAGGTCGAGCTTGATCGCATGGGTGAGCAGCGGGGCGGTGATGATGAAGATCACCAGCAGCACCAGCATCACGTCGACCAGCGGGGTGGTGTTGATTTCAGCCATCGGCTGCGGCGCACCGCCGCGCGAATCGAATCCTCCGAATGCCATGAGGGTTCTCCTTGCGCGGCTCAGTGGCCGACCTGAACCGGCCGGGGCGGTTCGTCGAGGGTGGATCGGAGTGCGTCGCCGGAGCCGGAATCGAGCCTGCGGCCGGTGGTGAGCAGGGCCAGCAGATCGTGCGCAAACCCATCGAGTTCGGCCAGCGTCACCCGATTGATACGGGTGAACGCGTTGTAGGCCAGCACGGCCGGGATCGCGACCGCAAGGCCGGCCGCGGTCATGACCAGTGCCTCACCCACCGGTCCTGCGACCTGGTCGATCATCACCTGCCCGGATGAAGCGATCTGGAGCAGGGCGTGATAGATGCCCCACACCGTGCCAAAGAGCCCGATGAAGGGCGCCGTGCTGCCCACCGAAGCCAGCAGGGTCAGGCCGGATTCCAGCTGCGCGCCGGTACGGCTGATCTCCTGACGCAGCACCCGAGTGAGCAGTTCGGTTCGATCCACCGAGGCGGCCAGGCTGGTGTCGGCCTGCATCCGCGCAGCCAGTCGGGCGCGCTCGGCCAGCGGGGCAAAGACCTGCTCCGGGTCATCGCGCTGCAGGGTGCTGATGGCCTCGTCCAGCGACCGGGCCGTCCAGAAGCGGTTCAGGGCCTCGCGCGCACCGCGACGCATGCGCCAGGCTGCCCATCCCTTGGAGAGGATGAAGTACCAGCTGGCAACCGAGAGTGCCAGCAGCAGCCAGGCCACCGAGTGGGTGACGGCATCGCCCGCCTGCCAGAAGTGCATCAGCCCCAGTGATTCCCGCACGGCATCGTCTTTCATCGTCATCCTTCGAGCTTGAAAACCCATTTCCAGTTGCGATACCACTCGGCGACCGGCTGGTCGTCGACGGTGGCCGGTTTGAATCGCCAGCTGCGCACAGTGGCAATCGCCGCCTGGTCCAGTGCGGATGAGCCACTGGAATGGCGCACCCGAACCTCGCCGACCGTGCCGTCGGCGGCAACATGCACATCGAGCCGCACTTCGCCCTGTTCGCCCATTCTGCGGGCAGCCAGCGGGTAGGGCGGAGAGACATTGCCAGACCAGCTGGCATCGACGCGTGGGCCTGATCGTTTGGCCGCGGGCGCCGGTGCGGGCTGTGGGCTGAGCGCTGCAGAGTGGGCTGGCGCCGAACTGACCGGGCTGGGCGCGCTGGTCGGGGCGCTCTCGGTCTGGATGCTCGATGCGCTGGCGGTAGGAGCCGGTTTGCCCGAATCGCCCGGTGTGAGTGTCGCAGTCGCTGCGGGCGCAGGGGGCGCGGCGACCACAGCGGCTGAGGCTGCGGGGGGCGAGGCCTGTGCGGCTGCGCGGGGCTCGGCCACCGGACGGGGCGATGAGTCTTTGCGTTGCGAAACCGTACTGGGCGGTGCCACTGTCTCGCGCGGTTTGACACGCGGTGGGGTCGGTTCCGGAGGCTCAGGCGGGGGCGGTGTGATCAGCTGCACAGCCACCGGCGCAGGGGGCTGAGAGCGCGTCGGTTGGCCATCGAGTTGCGTCAGGGCGAGCGTCGCGATGGCATTGACTGCGATCGATGCGCCCAGTGCCAGCAGGGACCGTCTACGCATCGGCATGGTGTCGCCGAAGGATCAGAGGCGCACGTCACGCAGCCCGAGCACGTCCTGCATGTCGTAGAGCCCAGCAGTGCGTCCGGCCAGAAAGCGGCATGCCCGCAGACTGCCCTGAGCATAGGTTGCACGGCTCGAGGAGCGGTGGGTGATCTCGATGCGTTCCCCCGTTCCGGCAAACAGAACCGTGTGATCGCCGACGATGTCGCCGCCCCGAAGCACCGAAAATCCGATTGACCCGGGCTTTCTCTCGCCGGTCACCCCATGCCGGGTCCAGGTGGCCAGCTCGGCAAGGTCATGCCCGAGTGTGCGGGCCAGCACCTCGCCCATTCGCAGGGCCGTGCCGGAGGGGGCGTCGACCTTGTGGCGGTGGTGGGTCTCGGTGACCTCGATGTCATAGCCTTCCGACAGCAATCCGGCAGCCACTTCGAGCAGCTTGAGCGTCACATTGACGCCCACGCTCATGTTCGGAGCACAGACAACTCCGATGGATTTCGATGCGTCGTCGATGGCCTGCTTGCCCTGCGCATCGAACCCGGTCGTGCCGATCACCATGGCCACGCCGCGGGCAACGCACAGGGGAATCAATTCGACAGTGCCTTCCGGGCGGGTGAAATCGATCACCACCTGTGCCTGGCTCAATGCCTGCGCCGGATCGCTGAGCACTTGAATGCCTGTCGGGCGTCCGAGCAATTCGCCGGCGTCACGTCCAATCGCGGGTGAGCCGGCGATATCGAAGGCGCCGACGAGGCTGCAGTCGGGCGCGTCCAGGACGGTCTCCACGAGCGTGCGCCCCATCCGGCCGGATGCACCGGCAATCGCAATTCGAAGGCTCATCGGTTGCGCCCCTGCTTGCGACGGTAGCCGGGCAGGGCCGGGTCGGAGCCGTCGTCGCTGCCGGGCAGCGCATCGGATTCGACTTTCGCCACTTTGCCGTCCTGGAAAAACACGGACGCCCGTCGAAGGTCTGCGGCGCCGCTGGGATGCTGGAAGCGGAAGACATAATCCCAGCGCTCGGATCGGAATGGATCGACCAGAAGGGGTGTGCCCATCGCGAATCGGACTTGCTCACGCGTCATGCCCGCCCGGATCAGGTCGAGCATGGATTGATCGACATAGTTGCCCTGAGGCACTTCGATTCGGTAAGGCTGGAAGGGGCCGCTGCTGCTTCGGTCTCCGGAGGCACAGGCGGTGAGGCCGATTGCGACCGTGACGGCCATCAGCAGGCGGATGAGATGGGCGAGGCGCTTGAGAGGCAAGGGCGATCCCTCGGGTGGATTCTGAGCAGAGTCGACTCGACTCGGGGGTGAGTTCAACCCGCTATGATACGCATTCACAGCCCGCATCCGCCCTCCTGGAGTCTGAAGTGCCGACCCCGACCGAACTCAAGAGCCTGGGTCTGAAGGCCACCTTGCCCCGGCTCAAGGTGCTCGAGATCTTTCAGCTTGGCCGCCATCGGCACATGAGCGCAGAGGATGTCTACCGGGAATTGCTGGCCGATTCTCAGGATGTCGGACTGGCCACGGTCTACCGGGTGCTGACCCAGTTCGAGCAGGCCGGCATTCTCAAGCGCAGTAATTTCGAGTCGGGCAAGGCCGTCTACGAGCTTGATGAGGGACAGCACCATGATCACCTGGTTTGTCTGCAGTGCGGTCGGGTCGAAGAGTTTGTCGACACCGAGATCGAACGGCGCCAGCAGCGAATTGCCCGAGACCGTGGTTTCGCCCTGCAGGACCACGCGCTCGCCCTCTACGCCAATTGCACCAAGATCGCCTGCCCGCACCGCTCCTGAGCGGGCCAAAATCGCCTGAAGCGGTTGCGAGTCAGTCCGGCACCTCGCTGGTGCGAATTCAGGGCTAAGCCCCAACCCGGTATGGCATTTGCTAGGCTTCGAACATGAGCCCAACCTCACCTGCCATTTTGCCGGCCGCCGCCGGCGTCTATGACGAGATGTTTGATGCCCGGCATCAGCCTCGGCCCCACTACCTCCCGTATGCGCAGTGGTTGGGCTCGATGACCGACGAACAGATGGCCAGCAAACGAGCCGAGGCCGACCTGATCTTCCGGCGCATCGGCATCACGTTTTCGGTCTACGGTGATGAAGGCGGCACCGAGCGGCTGATCCCGTCCGATGTGGTACCCCGAATCATTGCGGCCGAAGAATGGGATCGACTGGAGCGGGGGCTGATCCAGCGCGTCACCGCCATCAACCGGTTCCTGGCCGACATCTACCATGATCAGGCGATCCTGGCTGCGGGTGTGATTCCTCGCTCGCAGATCCTCGGGAACAGCGAGTTCTCGCAGGCCATGCTGGGCGTCAGGCTGCCGCGGGATGTGTATGCGCACATCGTCGGGGTCGATATCGTGCGGCACTCCGATGGCAACTATTACGTGCTTGAGGACAACCTGCGCGTGCCCTCGGGCGTGTCGTACATGATGAGCAACCGCAAGATGATGATGCGGCTGTTTCCGGATCTGTTCCGGCACTACCAGGTGAGGCCTGTCGAGCACTACCCCGCGCTGCTGCTGCAGACACTTCGCGCGGCCGTCGATGTGGAGTCGCCCACCGTGGTCGTGCTGACCCCGGGCCGCTATAACAGCGCGTATTTCGAGCATGCCTTCCTGGCTCAGCAGATGGGCGTGGAACTGGTCGAAGGCCAGGACCTCTTCGTGCGTGACGATTCCGTCTTCATGCGCACCACCGAAGGCCCGCGTCGCGTCGACGTGATTTATCGGCGCATCGACGACTCTTTCCTGGATCCGCAGGCCTTCAGGCCGGATTCGATGCTGGGCGTGCCGGGACTGATCGCGGCCTATCGCAAGGGCAACGTCAACATCTGCAATGCAGTCGGAACCGGGGTGGCGGACGACAAGTCGATCTACCCGTATGTGCCCGAGATGATCCGCTTCTATCTGGGGGAAGATCCGATCCTGAACAATGTGCAGACCTGGCAGTGTCGCAAGCCGGATGAACTCTCGCATGTTCTGGCCCATCTCAAGGATCTGGTGGTCAAGGAGGTGCATGGCGCGGGGGGCTACGGCATGCTCGTCGGCCCGACCAGCAGCCATCAGGAGATCGAGGAATTTCGCGCCCGGCTGCTGGCCAATCCTGACAACTACATTGCCCAGCCGACCCTGTCGTTGTCGGCCTGTCCGACCTTCGTCGAGGAGGGCATCGCACCCCGTCACATCGACCTGCGTCCGTTCGTGCTGGTCGGACGCGAGACCCGGATCGTCCCCGGCGGGCTGACGCGGGTGGCCCTGCGTCGGGGTTCGCTGGTGGTGAATTCATCACAGGGCGGTGGGACCAAAGACACCTGGGTGGTCGAGGCGCCCGGTGTCCATGCTCAGCCGGCGGCTTGAGGAGATCATTTCATGTTGTCAAGGGTCGCCTCGAACCTCTACTGGATGTCGCGTTATCTCGAGCGCGCCGAAAACATGGCCCGCATCCTGGATGTGGGCGCGTCGCTCGCGCTGCTTTCCGGGCGAGGTGATGAACAGTCGGCGATCGAGCCGCTGGTCATCACCGACACGCTGGAGGCCTTCAACGCCACCAACCGCCCGCGGTCGTCCGACGCTGTGGCACGCTTTCTGGCCTGGGATTCGAGTCATCCCTCATCGATCGTGAATTGCCTGCAGGCCTGCCGTGAGAATGCCCGGTCGGTGCGAGGATCAATCACCTCCGAGATGTGGGAAAACATCAATGACACCTGGCTGCAGGTATCTGCGAAGCGCCATCTGGAGCCGACCGATGCCGCCTTCTTCGACTGGATCAAGGAGCGCTCGCATCTGTTCAGGGGCGTGACCTATGCCACCGTGCGCCGCGACCAACCCTACCTCTTCATTCGGCTGGGGACGTTTCTCGAGCGGGCCGACAACACAGCGCGGATCCTGTCGGTCAAGCATGCCCGAATGGAAGACTCGGACCACACGGACGATCAGCGCCTGGCAGACCACTACAAGCTCAGCGCGGTGCTGCGTTCGGTGAGTGCACTGGAGGCCTACCGCGACACCTATCGGGACGCAATCGATGCGCATCGTGTGGCTCAGTTGCTGATCTTCGATCCCACCCTGCCCAGGTCGCTGCGCTTCTGTTTCGATGAGGTCCAACTGATTCTGGCCGAGATGCCGCAGACGCAAGCCCGAGCAGCGCGACGTCTGGCGGCCCACATTGTGGCCTTGCTCAAACATGGTGAGCTCGAGGATGTCTATGGAGTCGGGCTGGATGCTTTCCTTGAGCGATTCCTGCGCAACAACGTGCGTCTGGGTGAATCGCTGCAGGCGGCTTACATGGAAATCAAGTGATCGTCTCTTTGAGGTAGTCTGAGACGATTCTGATCTGCCCTGACTGGCCTGGGAGGCCGGCGTTCCAATGACCTACTGCGTTGCGATGGCCCTGAATGAGGGCCTGTTGTTTGCCTCCGATTCCCGCACCAATGCGGGCGTCGATCACATCTCGACCTTCTCCAAGATGACCCTCTTCGAGGTACCCGGGGAGCGCGTCATCGTGTTGCTGAATTCGGGGAATCTGGCGACCACTCAAACGGTGATCAATCTGCTTCGCAAGGCGGTCGGATCGGATCGCCCGAACCTCCTGACCGCTTCGAGTCTGTTCGATTGCGCGACCCTGGTGGGCGAAACCGTTCGTGCCGTGATCAGCCAGAATGCCGGCCAGCAGGCGCAGGTCGGCAATGTTGACTTCAGCTGCAGCTTCATTCTGGGCGGGCAGATCGGCGGGGAGGGTCAACGTCTGTTCCTGATCTACCCGCAGGGCAACTTTATCGAAGCGACCGAAGACACCACCTATTTTCAGATCGGCGAGAGCAAGTACGGCAAGCCGATCATCGACCGGGTGGTCAAGCCCGCCACCCCAATGGATGAGGCGCTCAAGTGCGCACTGGTGTCCTTCGACTCAACCATGCGCTCGAACCTGTCGGTGGGTCTGCCACTGGATGTGGCGCTGATTCGTTGTGATGCGCTGCGCGTCGGGTTCAGGCACCGGGTGGATGTTGATGATGTCTACTTCGGCTCGCTGCGAACCGGCTGGAGTCAGGGTCTCAAGCGGGTGTTCAACGAGCTGCCGGCCCCGGACTGGTTCAAGCCAGGCTGATCAGCCGAGCAGTTCCCGAGCATGCTTTCGGGTGGTGGCGGTGATTTCCACGCCGCCCAGCATCCGGGCGATTTCGTCAATGCGCCGTGCGCGTTCGAGTGGCTCGATTCGGCTGACGGTTCCGGTGTCGGTGCGTTCTTTCGAGACACGCAGATGCTGATTGCCCTTGGCCGCCACCTGAGGCAGGTGGGTCACGCACAGCACCTGCCGGGAGTCGCCCAGCCTGCGCATCAGTTCGCCGATCACCTCGGCCACGGCGCCGCCGACGCCGGCATCTGCTTCGTCAAAGATCAGGGTAGGTACCGGATTGGCCTGGGCCGCCAGTTCGCTGATGGCCAGGCTCAGGCGGGAGAGTTCGCCGCCGGAGGCCACCTTGGCCAGGGGCCGGGCCGTCGCACCGGCATGGCCAGCCACCCGGAATTCGATCCGATCGACCCCGTGCGCTGTGGGTTCGCCCGGCTCGACCGCGATGCTCAATCGGCCGCCCTGCATGCCCAGCCGCTCGATGCGTTGAGTCACGCCTGCGGACAGTTCGGCGGCTGCCCGTTCACGACCGGCTGTGACGCGTCTGGCCAAATCGTCGTACTCCTGCCGCGCGGCTTCAAGCCGTTGAGTCAGGGCGGCCACATCCTGGGCCTGCTCGAGCGCGTCGAGCCGTGCCCGCAGGCTGTCGAGCTCGGCGGCCAGATGCGCAGGGGCGAGCTTGAGCTTGCGCGCCACCGAGAACAGCGCGCTGATGCGCTGTTCGGTCTGGGCCAGGCGTTGCGGATCGAGGTCGACCCGGTCGGCGTAGGCCGACAGCAGTGAGGCGGCTTCCTGCGCCTGGATGGTTGCCGCCTCGAGCAATTCGAATGCCGGCTGCAGCCGGGCATCGAGCGCGGCCAGCGACTTGAGCCGCTGCTGCAGACCGTGGAGGCGTTCTGCAATGGAGTCTTCTGCATCGCTCAGGCCATCGGCCAGGGCTTTGCTGCCTTCGAGCAGGGACGCAGCATGGGAAAGCCGTTTTTCTTCTGCGCTCAAGGCATCCCACTCACCCTCGGTGGGCGACAGCGGCGCAATTTCGTCGTGCTGCCATTGCAGGCGCTCGCGCTCAACTGACAGGTCTCGGGCATCGCTTTGGGCACGTTGCACTTCTTTTTCGGCTTCCCGCCAGCGGGCATGCACCTGCGCGAGCTGGGTGAGGTCGGTGCCGGCGAAGCGATCGAGCAGGGCGCGCTGACCATCAGTGCGCAACAGCGACTGCGAGGCATGTTGACCGTGAATCTCGACCAGGACATCGCCGAGCTCACGCAACTGGGCCACCGTGGCCGGATGGCCATTGATCAGTGCCCGCGAACGGCCGTCGGCTTCAATGACCCGCCGCAGCCAGACCTGACCTGCATCGCCGCTGAGCTCGCGCTCGGCCAGCCAGGCGTCCAGGGTGAGGTTGGTCCTGAAGAGGGCCGAGATGTCGGCGCGGCGCGTGCCTTCCCGCACGACACTGGCGTCGGCCCGGGCGCCAAGCGCGAGCCCGAGCGCATCGATCAGGATCGACTTGCCCGCCCCGGTTTCGCCTGAAAGCACGGTAAACCCCGGGCCGAACTCGAGTTCGAGCGAGTCGACGATGACGAAATCGCGCAGTCGCAATTCGGTCAGCATGGCGGTGGCTCAGGGGCGTGGGGCGAGGCTGGGCATCTCGTGCCAGTTGAGCTTGGATCTCAGCATCGAGTAGTAGCTGTATCCGATCGGATGCAGGAAATGGCAGACATGCTCGGACTGACGGATCTCCAGCAGGTCACCGGCCTGCATGTCAGCGAAATTCTGCATGTCGCAATTGACCCGCGGCTCGCGGCCCTCGATGACACTCAATGTGATGACCGAACTCGCAGGCAGCACGATCGGGCGATTGGACAGAGCCTGTGGGGCAACCGGCACCATCACGATGCCCTGCAGCCTGGGGTGCAGGATCGGGCCGTTGCAGGACATGGCATAGGCGGTCGACCCGGTGGGCGTCGCGACGATGAGGCCGTCTGCCCGCTGGTTGTACATGTACAGGCCATCCACATGGGCCTGGATTTCAATCATGCCCGCGCGCGAACTGCGGCTGATCACGACATCGTTCAGGGCACTCGCCTCGAAGACCACGGCGTGCTCGCGAATCACCCGAGCACGCAGCACCGCGCGGTCCTCGGTTTCGAAGTGGCCATCCAGAACGGCTCCGAGGGCATCGTGCCAGCGCAGCAGGGGAATGTCGGTGATGAACCCGAGGCGGCCAAAATTGATGCCCACCAGCGGTACGCCATGGGGGGACAGCTCGCGGGCGATCCCGAGCATGGTGCCGTCGCCACCCACGATGATGGCCAGATCAGCCTGCGGGCCAATCTCGGCCAGGGGCAGCGACTCCAGGTCGGTGCGACCCAGAGTGTGGGCAACGGAGGGTTCAAACACCGCCCGCAGGCCGCGCTGACGCAGGAAATCGCCGATTTCGATCAGCGTCTGGGCCACGGCGTCGGAATGCTGCCGGCCAAAGAGAGCGATGGTCTTGAACGCTGCGGTCATGCTGGCATTTCACCACACTTCGCGACCTCGACCCGTGACCTTCGGCTTACGCCGCAGGTGTCAGGTCAGTCGACAGCACAGGGCGGACCCTGCGCATTGGCGGCTGCGTTTGGCAATCGGTGCGTTTGGGTCTATAAAATCGACCGCATGCTTGATGCGCGCGCCCAGACCCTGCTCAAGACCCTGATTGAGCGCTATATCGCGGACGGCCATCCGGTCGGCTCGCGAACGCTGTCGCGTCACTCCGGCCTGGAATTGTCCGCGGCGACCATCCGCAATGTCATGGCCGACCTTGAAGAGCTCGGCCTGATTGCCAGTCCACATACCTCGGCCGGCCGGGTGCCCACGCCACGCGGCTACCGCTTGTTTGTCGACAGGCTCATCACGGTTCAGCCACTGGAGCTTCAGCAGGCCGAGTTGCTCCAGGGCCAGTTGCTCGCCGATGAGCCTCAGCGCGTGCTGTCACAGGCGGCGCAGCTGCTCTCCAGCCTGTCGCAATTCGCCGGTGTGGTGATGACCCCGCGGCGCAGCTCCACATTCCGACAGGTCGAGTTCCTGCGCCTGTCAGAGCGGCGCGTCCTGCTGATCATCGTGACCCCGGAGGGCGATGTTCAGAACCGGATCCTTCACGTCGATCGTGAATACTCGCCCGCGGAACTCACCGAAGCCTCGAACTACGTGAACCAGCACTTCGCCGGGCAGGAGTTCTCGGCGATCCGTCAGCGCCTGGGCCATGAGCTGCTGAGCCTGCGTGACGAACTGACCTCGCTTTTGCATCAGGCGGTGAACGCCGGCAACCAGGCCGCCAGCGAACACTCCGAGACGGTGGTGATCTCGGGTGAGCGCAACCTGGTGGCCGTGCATGAGTTGTCTGACAACATGGACCGCCTGCGCCAGCTGTTTGGTCTGTTCGAACAAAAAACCGGCCTGGTACAACTCTTCGATGCCAGCACCCATGCCGACGGCGTGCAGATCTTCATCGGGGGCGAATCGCAGCTGGTGCCGATGGATCAGCTGTCGGTGGTGGTGGCGCCGTACGGTGCTGACGGCAAGATCGTGGGCACGCTCGGCGTGATCGGACCGACCCGAATGGCTTATGAGCGGGTCATCCCGATCGTGGACATCACGGCCAAGCTGGTGTCCAGTGCACTCAGTCATGGCTAGACATTGCTGGTGTTTAGGTTAGAGTGAGCCACGCTGATCGGTGACTGCGTGCTGCGTCGCTCATCGATCAACTCGACACGAGGCCGAGGACACTTCGGCCCAGCTTCTTCAGGAGACGATTCTTGGCATCGGTGACGATCGAACGCGTCGAAAAGTCTTTTGGCGCCACCAAGGTCTTGCATGGCGTCGATGTCGGCATCGAAGACGGCGAATTCTGCGTGCTGGTGGGGCCATCCGGATGCGGCAAGTCCACCTTGCTGCGCATGATTGCCGGACTGGAAGAAATCTCGGCAGGCAGGATCTCGATCGGTAACCGTGTGGTCAACGACTTGCCGCCCAAGGAACGGGACATCGCCATGGTGTTCCAGAACTACGCCCTCTATCCGCACATGAAGGTGCGCGACAACATGGCGTTTGCGCTCATGCTCGCCAAACGCCCGCAGGCCGAAATCGACAGCAAGGTTAATGAGGCCGCACAAATCCTCGGGCTGCAACCCTATCTGGATCGCTATCCGCGCCAGCTCTCGGGCGGCCAGCGTCAGCGGGTGGCGATGGGTCGGGCCATTGTGCGCGATCCGCAGGTTTTTCTGTTCGATGAACCGCTCTCGAACCTCGATGCCAAGCTGCGCGTGCAGATGCGCACCGAAATCAAGTCCCTGCATCAGCGGCTCAAGACCACGTCCATCTATGTCACCCACGACCAGATCGAGGCCATGACCATGGCCGATCGGATCGTGGTGATGCGCGACGGGGTGGTCGAGCAGATCGGCACGCCCCTGCATCTGTACGACAACCCGGCCAATGTGTTTGTGGCGGGCTTCATCGGCTCACCGGCGATGAACCTGATCAAGGGACAGTGGGTGGGCGGTGCGGTTCAGATCGGCGACGCGCGTGTGCCGGTGCGACGGCCGATCCGTGCCAGCGACGGCCAGTCTGTCTTGCTGGGCATGCGTCCGGAACACCTGGCGCCCTCGGATGCCAGCCCGCTGACCGCACGGGTCGAAGTGATCGAGCCGACGGGCTCCGACACCTTGGTCATGTGTACGCTCGGCAGCGAGCCGCTGACCGTGGTGCTGCGTGAGCGGATGGCACTCAAGCCAGGCATGAACTTGCGTCTGGCACCCGACTTCGATGCACTGCATGTGTTCGATGAGGCCACCGGCAAGAGCCTGGCCAATTGAAAACCCGGTATCAACACACCTGAAGGAGACCTGAGATGACCCATCACAATCGCCGTCGCGACCTGCTCAAGGCGGGCACGGGCGCAGCCCTTGGCACCGGTCTGGTCGGTGCACCCGCTGTTCATGCTCAAGCCTGGAACAACGTCCCCGAGAAGGGCGCGAAGCTGCGGGTGCTGCGCTGGAGCCGTTTCGTTCAGGGTGATATCGACGCCTACATGGTGAATGTGAAGCGATTCACCGAGAAGACCGGCATCGAGGTTCGGGTCGACAGCGAGGGCTGGGAAGACGTGCGTCCGAAGGCGGCAGTGGCTGCCAATGTCGGCAGCGGCCCGGACATCATCCTGGGCACCAATGACGATGCCAACACCTATCCTGACAAGCTGCTGGATGTCACTGACCTGTGCGAGTACCTCGGCCGCAAGTACGGCGGCTGGTACACAGGCTGCGAGGCCTATCTGCGCCCAGATGGCAAGAAGTGGATCGGCGTGCCGCTCGGCACTGCTGGCGGCATGATGGTCTACCGTGAAAGCCAGGTCAAGGCAGCGGGCTTCGATCGATTCCCGCGCGACACAGACGGCTTCCTGAGGATGATGAAGGCGCTCAAGGAAAAGGGCACACCGGGTGGCTTCACCCTGGGCAATGCGACCGGGGATTCGGGTTGGTGCAACTGGCTGGTCTGGGCCTTCGGTGGCCAGCTGGTCGATCGGAACAATCGGGTTGTCATCGACAGCCCGGAGACCCTGAGGGCGCTGGAATATGCGAAGGAGCTGTATCCCACCTTCGTGCCAGGCACCCTGTCCTGGCTGGATCCGAACAACAACAAAGCCTTCCTGGACGGGCAGGTCAGCGTCACCAATAACGGGATCTCGA
Source organism: uncultured Burkholderiales bacterium (assembly GCA_903923345.1). Classification (GTDB taxonomy): domain Bacteria; phylum Pseudomonadota; class Gammaproteobacteria; order Burkholderiales; family Burkholderiaceae_E; genus UBA4615. The sequence goes on from CAIXXI010000516.1 coordinate 13,941, forward strand.
TCTATTACGCGGCCAAGAATGCTCAGGACCCGAAGGTCAAGGAGCTGGCCTCGGACATCCAGCATTCGAACTTTCCGATCGGGCCTGTCGGTGTGCCCACCGAGGCTCATCTGTTCTTCAACCAGATGATCATGAAGTTCACCAAGTACCCGAAAGCGGCCAAGGAATTCCTGCGCTTCATGATGGAGGCCGAGCAGTTCAATCCCTGGCTGCAAGGTGCGGGCGGCTACATTTCACAGCCGCTGGCTGCCTACGAGGCCAATCCGGTCTGGACCATCGATCCGAAGCACACGCCCTATCGTGACGCGACCAAGAACATGCGCCCGGCAGGGTTTGCCGGTCGCCTGGGCTATGCGTCGGCGGGGGCGGCGGCCGATTTCATCATTCCGAACATGGTTGCTGAAGCCGCCAGTGGCGCCAGGACGCCCAAGGAAGCCGCCGAGCGCGCCCAGAAACGCGCTGAGCGCTACTACAAGATCTGAGCGCCGGTCGGGAGTGCAGCGCCGGAGTCGGCCGACGGTCTGAACCGCGGTTGGCTTCAGGCCTTGCGCTCCCCACCGCCCGTGCATCGCAGGCAGTGATCTGCCCCCTGCGCCTTTGGGAATGTCCCGATCCATGACCGCACTCGAACGTCTGCAGAACAACCGACATGCCCTGGGGCTGGTGTTCATGTTGCCCGCAGCCGTGCTCTTGCTGCTGTTTCTGACCTACCCGCTGGGCCTGGGCGTGTGGCTTGGGTTCACCGATGCCAAGATCGGGCGCGCCGGGGAGTTCGTCGGCCTTGAGAATTATGAGTTTCTGGCCGGAGACAGCATCACCCGGCTGGCGCTCTTCAACACCCTGTTCTACACCGTGGTGGCGAGCATCCTGAAATTCCTGCTGGGCCTGTGGCTGGCCCTGCTGCTGAATCGGCATCTGCCCTTCAAGACGCTGCTGCGCGCGGTGATCCTGCTGCCCTGGATCGTGCCGACCGCGCTGTCGGCGATTGCCTTCTGGTGGATCTACGACTCGCAGTTTTCGGTGATCAGCTGGACGCTGATGAGGCTGGGTCTGATCGATCGATATATCGATTTTCTCGGAGATCCCTGGATGGCCCGCTTTTCAACGATTGCGGCCAATGTCTGGCGGGGTATCCCGTTCGTGGCCATTTCGCTGCTAGCCGGCCTGCAGACCATCTCGCCGTCCCTGTATGAGGCGGCTTCGATTGATGGCGCCACCGCCTGGCAGAAGTTTCGTCATGTCACCTTGCCGCTGCTGACCCCGATCATTGCAGTGGTCATGACCTTCTCGGTGCTCTTCACGTTCACCGACTTCCAGCTGATCTACGTGCTCACCCGCGGCGGGCCGCTCAATGCCACCCACCTGATGGCGACCTTGTCGTTTCAGCGCGCGATTGCCGGTGGCGCGATGGGCGAGGGCGCTGCACTGGCGACCGCGATGGTGCCGTTTCTGCTGGGGGCGATCATGTTTTCGTATTTTGGCCTGCAGCGTCGGGCCTGGCAGCAGGGGGGTGACCGGTGAGTGCTGCAACTGAATCCGAGGGCATGGACTTTCTTGAAAGTCGCCGAAGGCGCTGGATCACGGCCTATCTGCCGGTGGGTGTGTTCCTGTTCGTGCTGCTGTTTCCCTTTTACTGGATGGGCATCACGGCGTTCAAGCCGAATGAGGAATTGCTCTCGCGCGATGCCAATCCGTTCTGGATCAAGAATCCGACGCTGGCACATTTCAACAAGCTGCTGTTTCAGACCGAATATCCATCCTGGCTGTTGAACACCATGCTGGTTTCGGTGGTGGCCACCTTCGTGTCGCTGTTTGCAGCCGTCTTTGCCGCCTACGCGATCGAGCGTCTGCGATTTCGCGGCGCAAAGGCGACCGGTCTGGCCATTTTTCTGGCTTACCTGATCCCGCCTTCAATCCTGTTTATTCCACTGGCCTTCGTGCTGCAGAAGTTCGGCCTGTTCAACACCCGCTGGGCGCTGATCTTCACTTATCCGACTTTTCTGATTCCTTTTTGCACCTGGTTGCTGATGGGTTACTTCCGCTCGATTCCTTATGAGCTCGAGGAATGCGCGCTCATCGACGGGGCATCGCGCTGGGAAATTCTGGTCAAGATCATCCTGCCGCTGGCGGTGCCCGGTCTGATCTCGGCCGGCATCTTTGCCTTCACCCTGTCCTGGAATGAGTTCATTTACGCACTGACCTTCATCTCCGATTCGGAGATCAAGACGGTGCCGGTCGCGGTGGTGACCGAGCTGGTCGAAGGCGATGTGTATCACTGGGGGCCGTTGATGGCCGGTGCCTTGCTGGGGTCGCTGCCGGTGGCGGTGTTTTATTCATTCTTTGTCGAGTACTACGTGGCCGGCATGACCGGCGCGGTCAAGGAATAGCGCCTTGACGCCTGCATTCATGCGAGCAGTTCGCTGATCGCAATCAGGGGGCTTGCGGCTCGGGCGACCCCAGACTTGTTAGACTCGGCCGATGGAACGCTTCAGCAGCCCGGCCTCGTTCAGTCATGCCAGTGCCCCTCGCACGGCGATCATGCTGGTGCAACTCGGCACGCCCGCAGCCCCGACCGCCGCGGCCCTGCGGCCTTATCTCAGGCAGTTTCTGAGTGACCCGAGGGTCGTCGAGATCCCCCGCCTGATCTGGTGGCCGATTCTCAACGGCATCATCCTCAACACGCGCCCGGCCAAATCGGCCCTGAAGTACGCCAGCGTCTGGACCGAAGACGGCTCACCGCTGATGGCGCACTCCAAGCGCCAGACTGCAGGGCTGCAAAAAGCGCTGGCTGCCCGCGGCCATGACCTGGATGTCGTGCTCGCCATGCGCTACGGTGAGCCCTCGATTCCCTCGGTGCTCGAGTCCCTGCGCGAGCGCAATGTCACGCGTCTGCTCGTGTTGCCGATGTATCCGCAATATGCCGGCTCAACGACTGCGACGGTGATCGATGAGGTGACCCGGGTGCTGCAGGGCTGGCGCAACCTGCCCGAGCTGCGATGGGTCCGCAATTTCCATGACGATGTCGGCTACATCGATGCGCTGGCCGCGCAGGTGCGTCGCAGCTGGGCAAGCCACGGGCAGGCCGAGAAACTGGTGATGAGTTTTCATGGGGTGCCCCGTCGCACCCTCGAACTGGGTGATCCCTATCACTGCGAGTGTCTGGCCACTGCGAGGCTGCTCGCAGAGCGCCTCGAATTGCCTCGGGATCGATGGGTGGTGACTTTTCAATCCCGCTTCGGCAAGGCCCAGTGGCTGCAACCCTACACCGAACCGACCCTGATCGAGCTGGCCCGAAGCGGCGTTCGCAGTGTCGATGCGATCTGTCCGGGTTTCGTGGTCGATTGCCTCGAGACGCTCGAAGAAATCGCGATGGAGGCCAAGGTGGCATTCACCGAAGCCGGAGGTGAGCGCTTCAACTACATCGGCTGTCTGAACGACGAGGCCGGCTTCATCGCGGCGCTCGCCGGGCTGGTCGAGCGTCAGACAGCCGGATGGCCGATTCGTCAGGTGCCGGCCGCTGAAGCGGCAGGACAGGAAGTGATGCTCAGCCAGCGGCGTCAACGTGCGCTCGAGCTGGGTGCAGACAATTGAGTGGCGAGGGCAAGCTGATGAAAGACGATGACATTGCATGGCTGCAGGCGGTCGAGCTGGCTCAGGCCATTCGCATCGGGCAGTTCAGCTCGACCGAAGTGACCGAGGCGATGCTTCAGCGCATCAACCGCGTCGATCCGCGCCTGCATGCATTCGCCCGCCTGACCCCCGAGTTGGCGATCGCCCAGGCCCGCGAGGCGGATGCCCGTCAGGCACGCGGTGAGCCGCTTGGGCCCTTGCATGGTGTGCCGATTGCGGTCAAGGATCTGTGCTGGACGCAGGGCATCCCGACGATGGCCGGCATGCCGATCCATCGTGACTTCGTGCCGCAGGTGGACGGTACGGTCGTGCGGCGACTGCGTGAGGCCGGCGCGGTGCTGCTGGGCAAGCTGCAGATGACCGAGGGCGCGTACTCGGCCCACCATCCCGATGTGACCGCGCCGGTCAATCCCTGGAATCCGGCGTGCTGGCCCGGCGTGTCGTCGAGCGGCTCGGGCGTGGCGACCGCAGCCGGTCTGTGTTTCGGCTCGATCGGCACCGACACCGGCGGCTCGATCCGGTTTCCTTCAGCAGCCAACGCGGTCACCGGCCTGAAGCCGACCTGGGGCCGGGTGTCGCGCTACGGTGCCTTCGAGCTGGCGGCCTCACTCGATCATATCGGCCCGATGTGCCGCAGTGCTGCGGATTGCGGCCTGATGCTGGGCGCGATCGCGGGCGCCGATCCGGCTGACCCGACTGCCCTGCAAGCGCCTGTCCCTGACTATCTGAGCGGCGACATCACCCGGCTTGATGGCCTGCGCATCGGCCTGGATGAGGCCTTCGCTTCAAGCGGCGTCGATGCACCGCTGGTGGATTCGCTGGCCGCTGGAATCGACGTCCTGCGCCGCCTGGGTGCTGAAATCGTCCCGGTGAGGATGCCGGAGGTCGACGAGCTGGTGCTGTCATGGGTGCCGCACTGTGCCGTCGAGGCGGCAGTGGCTCACGCGCAGACCTTTCCGTCGCGTCGGGCTGAATATGGACCCATGCTGGCCGGCCTGCTGGACGAGGGCATCGCCCTGTCGGCAGCCGAATATCAGCGCATCCTCTTGCAGCGGGCTGACTTCACCGGCCGCCTCAATGCGCTGTTTACCGGGATCGACCTGCTCGCGATGCCGGCAATGCCATTTGTTGCACCGACCATCGAAGGCATCGCCGCACTTCGGCAGCAGCCCGGCTATCGCAAACGCCTGTCGCGTTTCACGTCGCCCACCGACCTGTCCGGCCATCCGACGATCACCTTTCCGTCCGGATTCACGCCGCAGGGATTGCCGATCGCCATGCAGCTGGTGTCAGCGCACCTCAGAGAGGATGCGCTGATCCGTGCGGGTCGGGCTTTTCAGAACACCACCGACTGGCACACGCGCCACCCGGTGGTGTGAGCCCTCGCCGCTCACGCGGCGGCGGGCAATCAGGCCTTCGGCGGGATGCGCAGGTTCTGGCCCGGATAGATGCGGTCCGGATTCGAGAGCATCGGCTTGTTGGCCTCGAAGATCTGCATGTAGGCGTTTGCGTTGCCATAGAACTGCAGGGCGATCTTGGACAGCGAGTCGCCACCCTGGACGGTATAGAACTGGGATTCGCCCGAGGCCTGATCGACCGACATTTCGTCGTTGACCGAGCCAACGCCTGCAACGTTGCCGCAGCACAGCAGGATCTTTTCCTTGGTGGCCTGATCGGCGGCCGTGCCACGAACCGTGGCGACGCTGGTGGCTGCGTCGAACTCGACCTTCAGGCCATTGGCGCTCAGGTTCATCTGACGCACGTACTCCTCAATCGCCTGGCCGGCGGCTGCATTGGCAGCAGCAACCTTTTCCGGGCTCGGGTCGGCAGCGGCAGCGGCTTGTGCGGCTTGTGCCTGGCCACGTCCGAAGAGTTTTTCACCGGCATCCTTGAAGAAAGACAGCAGACCCATAATTGCGCTCCTAATTGAATTGATTGGGGTTGAAATCGGTACAGCCGTCGCAACATACACGAAAATTGCGACCCGTTTTCATGCCTCTGCCCTCCAAGCCCTTGCGAAATAAGACAAAAACATGACCGACCCGACCACTCCTTCCGGCTCCGAACCCGGCGCCCACTTTAATGCCGACACCCCCTCGGCGGCTGCATCCGATGCGGCACATTCGCAGCTGAGCCCAGAAGCCCAGCTGGCCGAAGCCCAGGCGCGGGCGGCGGAGTACATGGACCTTGCGCTTCGATCGCGCGCCGAACTCGACAACCTGCGCAAGCGCAACCAGGCCGAACTGGCTGCCGCGCACAAGTTTGCGATCGAGGGCTTTGCCGAGAGCCTGCTGCCGGTGCGCGACAGTCTCGAGATGGCACTCAAGGTGGATGTGCCTTCAGTCGAGAACCTGCGCGAGGGCGTCGAAGCCACGCTTCGACTGCTGGCATCCGCCTTCGAGCGCCACAAGCTGCTGGCAATCGATCCGCTCGGTGAGAAATTCGACCCGAATCGCCATCAGGCGATTTCGATGATCCCCAGCGCCTCGGTGCCGGCCAACCATGTGGTGTCGGTGCTCCAGAAGGGCTTTCTGATCAATGACCGTGTGCTTCGACCGGCGATGGTCACCGTCAGCAGCGGCACTTGATTTCCGGCTGACGACAACAACTTCTCTTTCATCCATCTCACTTTCTTCTGAGGACATCCACTCATGGGCAAAATCATCGGTATCGACCTGGGCACGACCAACTCGTGCGTCGCGGTCATGGAGGGCGGCCAGCCCAAGGTCATCGAGAACTCTGAAGGCGCCCGCACGACGCCTTCGATCATCGCCTACATGGAAGACGGCGAAGTCCTGGTCGGTGCGCCCGCCAAGCGGCAGGCCGTGACCAATCCCCGCAACACCCTGTACGCGGTCAAGCGCCTGATCGGTCGCAAGTTCGACGAGAAGGAAGTGCAAAAGGACATCGCACTGATGCCCTACACGATCGCCAAGAATGACAACGGCGACGCCTGGGTTCAGGTGCGTGACAAGAAAATTGCCCCGCCTCAGGTTTCGGCCGAGGTGCTGCGCAAGATGAAAAAAACCGCCGAGGATTACCTGGGCGAGGAAGTGACCGAGGCGGTCATCACCGTGCCGGCCTACTTCAATGACGCGCAGCGCCAGGCCACCAAGGATGCGGGTCGCATCGCCGGACTGGAAGTCAAGCGGATCATCAATGAGCCAACCGCCGCGGCACTGGCATTCGGCCTGGACAAAGCCGGCAACAAGGATCGCAAGATCGCCGTCTATGACCTGGGCGGCGGCACTTTCGACGTCTCGATCATCGAAATCGCCGACGTCGACGGTGAAAAACAGTTCGAAGTGCTGTCGACCAACGGCGACACCTTTCTGGGTGGTGAGGACTTCGACCAGCGCATCATCGATCACCTGATCGCTGAGTTCAAAAAGGAGCAGGGCGTCGACCTGGCCAAGGACGTGCTCGCACTTCAGCGCCTCAAGGATGCTGCCGAGAAGGCCAAGATCGAGTTGTCCTCCGGCCAGCAGACCGAGATCAACCTGCCCTACATCACCGCCGATGCCAGCGGCCCGAAACACCTGAACCTGAAGATCAGCCGCGCCAAGTTCGAGGCTCTGGTCGACGAACTGATCGAGCGCACGATCGAGCCGTGCCGCATCGCCATCAAGGACGCCGGTGTGAAGGTGTCGGACATCGATGACGTGATCCTGGTGGGCGGCATGACCCGCATGCCCAAGGTTCAGGATGCGGTGAAGGCGTTCTTCGGCAAGGAGCCTCGCCGCGATGTGAATCCGGATGAGGCGGTTGCGGTCGGTGCTGCGGTGCAGGGTTCGGTGCTGTCGGGTGAGCGCAAGGACGTGCTCCTGCTCGACGTGACGCCGCTGTCGCTGGGCATCGAGACCCTGGGTGGTGTGATGACGAAGATGATCACCAAGAACACCACCATCCCGACCAAGTTCGCGCAGACTTTCTCGACGGCTGACGACAACCAGCCGGCTGTGACGGTCAAGGTCTTCCAGGGCGAACGCGAGATGGCCGCAGGCAACAAGCTGCTGGGCGAGTTCAACCTTGAGGGGATTCCGTC